>JAHEBL010000101.1 GCA_024642265.1 Haliea sp.
TCGCGCGACAGACGGTCACGTTTTATGCGCCCCAGAGCGGCGTGGTCGACAACCTGAACATACGGGAGGGGTTTTTCGTCATGCCCGGCACGACCCTGATGTCCATCGGTGTGCTGGAGGACGTCTGGGTTGAGGCGGAGGTGTTCGAGCGACAGGCGCCAATAGTGAGCGTGGGCCTGCCGGTCACGATATCCCTCGATTATCTGCCGGGCCGGCAGTGGCAGGGGAAGGTGGACTACGTCTACCCATCGCTGGATGAAAACAATCGCACACTGCGGGTGCGCCTGCGCTTTGCCAACGAGGACAGGATTCTGAAACCCAATATGTTTGCCCAGGTCGTCATTATGGCGGACCCCGTCGAGAACGCGCTCGTGGTGCCTCGTGAAGCGGTGATCCGCACCGGCAGCGAGGACCGGGTAGTACTGGCGCTGGGGGCGGGCCGCTTCCGGTCCACCCCGGTCGCGCTGGGCCGGGTGGGTGAGCGCGAAGTTGAAATCCGGGACGGACTGGAGGCGGGGGATACCGTGGTGGTGTCAGCGCAGTTCCTGCTCGATTCCGAATCCAGCAAGCGCGCCGACCTGATGCGCATGGATGCAGCCGCGCCAGACGCGCCTGCAGCTGTGGAATCGCATTCCGCGGATCATTCCATGCACCAGCATTCCATGGGCCACGATCATGATTGAAGCCATTATCCGCTGGTCTGTAGCAAACCGGTTTTTTGTTCTGCTGGCCACCGCCATCCTGGTGGGGGTGGGTATTTTCGCGGTCAGGAATACGCCGGTGGACGCCATTCCCGATCTCTCCGACGTGCAGGTAATCATCAAGACCCGCTTCCCCGGGCAGGCGCCCCAGGTGGTGGAGGACCAGGTGACGTATCCCCTTACAACCGCGATGCTGTCGGTGCCGGGTGCGGCCACTGTCCGCGGTTTTTCCTTTTTTGGAGACTCTTACGTCTACGTTATTTTCGACGAGGGCACCGACCTGTACTGGGCGCGCAGCAGGGTGCTCGAGTACCTCAGCCAGGTGGCACCGTCACTGCCTGAAGCCGCGAGGCCACAGCTGGGTCCCGATGCGACCGGCGTGGGCTGGGTGTATATCTACGCTCTCAGGGACACCACCGGGCAGCACGATATCAGCGAGCTGCGCAGCCTGCAGGACTGGTTCCTCAAGTACGAATTGCAAAGTGTCCCCGGTGTCTCGGAGGTGGCGACGGTGGGCGGCATGGTCAAGCAGTATCAGGTGACCGTGAACCCCGACAAGTTGCAGGCGTTCGATATAACGCTGAGCCGGATCCAGAGCGCCATTGCGCGCGGCAACCAGGAAATTGGTGCCTCGGTGGTGGAAATGGCGGAGGGGGAGTATATGGTGCGCGCCAGTGGTTACCTGCACAGCGTGGCTGACCTGGGCGCCATCCCGCTGGGTGTCAACAGCAACGGCACACCGTTGTTGCTGCGGGATGTCGCCGACATCGCGCTGGGACCGCAGATGCGCCGGGGTATTGGCGAGCTCAACGGTGAGGGCGAGACGGTGGGTGGTATCGTTATCATGCGGTTCGGCGAAAACGCACAGCGCACCATAGACCAGGTCAAGGTCCGGCTCGACGAGCTGCGACGCAGCCTGCCCGATGGTGTGGAGATTGTCCCTGTATACGATCGCTCCGGCCTCATTGCGAGCGCGGTGCGCAACCTCTGGCAGAAACTGGGAGAAGAACTGCTGCTGGTTGCGGTGGTGTGCATGGTATTCCTGTTTCACGTGCGTTCATCGCTGGTGGCGGTTATCAGCCTGCCGGTCGGCATTCTCGCCGCCTTTGTGGTGATGTACCTGCAGGGGCTCAACGCCAACATCATGTCGCTGGGCGGCATTGCCATTGCCATCGGCACCATGATCGACGGCGCCATCGTGCTGATCGAGAACATGCACAAGCATATGGAGCGCACCGAGGTCACCGACAGCAACCGCTGGCAGGTAGTTGCGACGTCCGCTGCCGAGGTGGGTCCGGCACTGTTTTTCAGCCTGCTCATTATCACCGCGAGCTTTATTCCCGTGTTTACGCTCGAGGCCCAGGAGGGGCGGATGTTTTCCCCGCTGGCCTATACCAAGACCTATGCCATGGCCGCCGCGGCGGTGCTCGCCATCACCCTGGTGCCGGTACTGATGGGGTATTTCATTCGCGGCAAGGTGCTGCCGGAGCAGCGCAATCCTGTCAACCGCGGCCTTGTTGCGGCCTATATGCCGCTGCTGCGCAAGGTGCTGCAGTATCCCAGGACCACGCTGCTGGTGGCGCTGCTGCTGTTGCTCAGCGCCCTGTGGCCGCTGCAGCGTATCGGCAGCGAGTTCATTCCGCCGCTGGACGAGGGCGACCTCATGTACATGCCAACCACTTATCCGGGTATCTCAATCGGCAAGGCGCGTGAGCTGCTGCAGCAGACCGACAAACTGATCCGCACGGTGCCGGAGGTGGAATCCGTGTTTGGCAAGATTGGGCGGGCGGATACCGCCACCGATCCGGCGCCATTGACCATGATCGAGACCTTTATCCAGCTCAAACCGCGTTCCGAATGGCGTGAGGGCCTGACCACGGCGGATATCACCCACGAGCTCGATGCACTGGTCAAACTGCCCGGCGTGACCAACGCCTGGGTGATGCCAATCAAGACCCGCATCGATATGCTGGCCACGGGGATAAAAACCCCGGTGGGCATAAAGGTCGCGGGCCCGCGGCTTGAGACTATCCAGCACATCGGCCAGCAGCTTGAGTCCATCCTGGCGGATGTGCCGGGCACCGCCTCGGTGTATTCCGAGCGGGTAGCCGGCGGTCGCTATATCAAGGTCGATATCGACCGTGAGCGGGCCGCGCGCTTCGGCCTCAATATCGCCGACGTGCAACAGGTCGTTGCCACCGCCATCGGGGGCATGGACATCACCCAGACCGTGGAGGGCAGGGAGCGCTACCCGGTCAATATCCGCTATCCCCAGTCCTACCGGAATTCCCCGGAGCAACTTGCCATGCTGCCGGTGGTGACGCCGGCCGGGCAGCGTATTGCCCTCGGAGATGTCGCATCCGTTTACCTGGAGGACGGTCCACCCGGTATCAAGAGCGAGAATGCACGGCTCAATGGCTGGACCTATGTGGATATAGAGGGCGTGGACGTCGGCAGCTATGTCGAGGAGGCGCGCGGGGTGGTCGCGGAGCAGCTTGAGCTGCCCCCTGGCTACTCGCTGGTCTGGTCCGGGCAGTACGAGTACATGGAGCGCGCCAAGGCGCGGCTGGCCTACGTGGTGCCGCTGACCCTGGCGATCATCGTCGTGTTGCTATACATGAATTTTCGCAATTTCTCCCATGTGCTGATTCTCATGGGCGCACTGCCGCTGTCACTGGTGGGCAGTTTCTGGCTGATGTACCTGCTGGACTACAGTTTTTCCATCGCTGTGGGGGTGGGTATGATCGCCCTGGCCGGGGTGGCGGTGGAGACGGGCGTGATCATGCTGGTGTACCTGGACCAGGCCTGGCAGCGCCTGCTGGATGAGGGTGGGGAGTTTGACAACCAGCGCCTGGAGCGCGCGGTGTGGGAGGGCGCTGGTCTGCGGGTGCGGCCCGTGCTGATGACCGCGACCGCCACCATTGTCGGCCTGCTGCCTATTCTGTGGGGCAGCGGCACCGGCTCGGAGGTGATGAGCCGCCTGGCGGCGCCGATGGTGGGCGGCATGCTCAGCGCCGTGGTGTTGACGCTGCTGGTGCTGCCGGTTATTTATTTGTTGTGGCGCCGAAGGGGTCTGGGCTTATCGGCATAAGGTGGAGATTCGGGGGCGGATCGGGATCAGCCGCTGTTGCAGCGCCTCGTTCAGGCCCGGTGAAAACACCGCGATTTCCGTCCCGGCCGAAGAGCAATGACAATAACAGCGCCTGCTTTCGCAGGCAGTCGCGCGACATGCAGGCCTGGCTGTCCTGAAAAAATACACGGTATTCACGGGCAGAAGAGATATCAAAAAAGATCAAGCCGAACTGGTCGACTATATACACTGGTAGATCGCGTCACACAGGGCCAGGGCCCGTGGCGAACGTACCCGCCAGTCGCTGCGATTGAGCGTGTACCCGATGGCGAGCTGCTCCCCGGGATCGCACCAGCCCAGTGGTCCCCCGATGCCGGGGTGACCGAATGAACCGCGGTTGGGGGAGAACACGCCTTCTTCCTCCTTCACAAAGCCCTGGGACCACCCCAGGGCCTTGCCCAGTACCAGATCCCTCGTACTCCATGATTGTCGACCGATGAGCTGTTCCACGGTTGCCGGGCTTACCCAGCTGCGGCCCTGCCAGTACCCCCCCATGGACCATGGCAGGTATGCGCGTGCCAGACCGCGGGCAGTCGCCGTGGCTGACGCCCATGGCAGGCAGCATCGCCGTACCGTGTCGGAATTGTAATCGCCGATTCCGCCGGGAGAGGAGGGGTTGGTCAGCGCCCTGGTGGCCGGGCCACCGCGCAGTATCGACCGCGCCACGTTGGCCTCGGTGCTGCCACCGCGCAGAGCTGCCCACAGCATATGCCGCAGTCGGGCGGTATTGCCCACTGGCAGCAGTTTTGCCACGCGCTGATCCTCTGCCGCAGGTGTTCCCATGAAGATGTCCGCCTGCAGGGGGTCGAGCCACTCGCGATGCAAAAACCTGCCTATTGGTTCGCCGCTTGCGATCTCGAAGAAATGGTCGGCATACATACCAAAGCTAAGTGCATGGTACGCTTGTGACGCCGGTACGCTGGGGGATTGTTGCTCCAGCACTTTTCGGATGAACATGCGTTGCGCCGGGTCACAGTATTGCGCGAGTGTGAGTGGCTCACTGATTACTGCCAGGCCCGCCTGGTGATTGAACAGCTGTCGCACTGTGATCGCCTGCTTGCCGCTCTGGCCAAAAGCGGGCCAGTACCGCGAGACAGGCGTGTCCCACGCAAACATGCCGCGCTCGGCCGCCAGGTTGAGCGCAGTGGCGGTTAAACCCTTGGTGACGGAAAAAACCACGGAGAGGGTATCGCCGGTCCAGGGTATGCCGGCGTCCGGGTCGGCCAGGCCGCCCCAGAGGTCAACCACCATCTCGCCCCGGTGGTATACGCACAAGCCTGCACCCAGTTCTTCACCGGTTTCAAAATGCTTCGAGAACTGCCTCGCCACTCGTTGGAATGCCGAATTAAAGCGTCCTGTCACTATTCCATTCAATTCGGGCATGAAAGACCTCTCTGAAGAGCGCACATAATAGGTCCTGTTCCCCGGTTTGCAAAAGTCAAAGCCTCGCTGCCGTGCCGGGCGACGCGGGGACAACGCAGCTGACACAGCCGCAATGTTGCCGGCCTGGTCGGACAGATATGGGAATATGTCGACCTCGACATTGCGGCGCATATTCCCTAGAATGCGCCGCCTCTTTGCGCGTCCTGTACCGGGACCTCGCAGTCAACCGCCAGGAATACCCCGTGATCTCTACCGCCAATATCACCATGCAGTTTGGTGCCAAGCCGCTGTTCGAAAACATCTCGGTCAAGTTCGGCGATGGCAATCGCTACGGCCTGATCGGCGCCAACGGCTGTGGCAAGTCCACGTTCATGAAGATCCTCGATGGCGGCCTGATGCCGACCTCCGGCAATGTGTCGATCACGCCCAACGAGCGCGTCGGCCGCCTGCACCAGGATCAGTTTGCCTTCGAGAAATTCTCGGTGGTGGATACGGTCATAATGGGTCATAGGGAGCTGTGGGAAGTGAAGCAGGAGCGGGACCGCATCTATGCCCTGCCGGATATGTCCGAGGACGATGGCATGAAGGTGGCCGAGCTGGAGACCCTGTTTGCCGAGATGGATGGCTATACCGCCGAGAGCAGGGCAGGGGAGATACTGCTGGGTGCGGGTATTGACCAGGCGTTGCACTACGGCCCGATGAGCGAGGTGGCACCCGGCTGGAAACTGCGAGTGCTGTTGGCCCAGGCATTGTTTTCCGACCCTGACATCCTGCTGCTCGACGAGCCCACCAACAACCTCGATATCGACACCATCCGCTGGTTGGAAACTGTGCTGAATGCGCGCAAGTCGACCATGATCATCATTTCACACGACCGCCACTTCCTGAACGCGGTGTGCACTCACATGGCGGACATCGATTACGGCGAGCTGCGCGTCTACCCTGGCAACTACGACGATTTCATGACTGCGTCCACCCAGGCCAGGGAACGGCTGCAGTCTGAAAATGCAAAAAAGAGCGCACAGATTGCCGATCTGCAGCAGTTTGTAAGCCGCTTTTCCGCCAATGCCTCCAAGGCAAAGCAGGCGACCTCGCGGGCAAAACAGATTACCAAGATCAAGCTGGAAGACATCAAGCCCTCGAGCCGGGTCAGCCCCTATATCCGCTTCAAGCAGGAGAAGAAGCTGCATCGCCAGGCCCTGACCCTGGAGAACCTCGGTCACGGCTTCGACGGCGAGACCCTGTTCGAAAAGAGCAGCATCATGCTGGAGGCGGGCACCCGTCTGGCGATTATCGGCGACAACGGGGTTGGTAAAACCACGCTGTTGCGCTGCCTGATGGGTGAGCTCGAAGCCGATAAGGGCAGGGTCAAGTGGGCCGAAAATGCCAGCCTGGGCTACTGCCCGCAGGACAGCACCGCCGACTTTGACTGTGACCTGAACCTGTTCGACTGGATGAGCCAATGGCGCCGGGCCAGCCACGACGACCAGATTGTGCGGGCCACCCTCGGCCGGCTGCTGTTTTCCTCGGACGATTTCAAGAAACAGGCCCGGGTCTGCTCCGGCGGCGAGAAGAACAGGCTGCTGTTCGGCAAGCTGATGATGACGGATGCCAACGTGTTACTGCTGGATGAGCCGACCAATCACCTGGACATGGAGGCGATCGAGGCGCTGAACCTGGCGCTGGAGCATTACGATGGCACCCTGATCTTCGTCAGCCACGACCGCGAGTTTGTCTCGTCCCTGGCCACACGGGTCATCGAGATAAAGGATAAGCGGCTGGTGGATTTCCAGGGGACCTACGAGGAATATCTCGCCGGCCAGCTGGCTGCCGACAAGGTGGCCAACGCCTGATAGACTTCCTCGCCAATGATGCATTGTTGGAGGCTCACATGACGGATTGGGATAAATTGGCGGACAGTACGCCCATACTGGTCGGCGCCGGCCAGGTGGTGCAGCGCGAATCCACCACCGATTCCCCTATGATGCTGGCTGCCAAAGCTTCGCGATGCGCCCTGGAGCATGCCGGCGGCAGCGGTCTTGCGGAGGCCATCGATACCATTTCGGTGACCCGCCTGTTCTCGGATTCCATGGGTATGAAGCCCTGTCCTTTCGGTCGCAGCGACAATCCCCCGGCCTCCGTGGCCCGCGCCATTGGCGCCACTCCCGCCCACTTCATCTACGGCCAGGTGGGCGGCAACGAACCCCAGAGCCGGCTTATCGAATTTTCCCGGGACATCGCCCGCGGTGAGCGCTCGGTGGTATTACTTACCGGCGCCGAGGCCATACGCAACCAGCGTGATGCGGAGCGGGCCGGCCAGGCGCCGGACTGGAACGAGACTTTCGATCCCGCGGCGTTTCCGCTGGATGACCGCGGCTGGGGCGATATGTTTGTCACCATGCAGGAAGTCAGCAACGGCCTGCTGGCGCCGATGGCCTACTACGCGCTGATAGACCAGGCGCGAGCCTTTGGCGCCAGGCGCTCGCCCGCGGAGCATCGCGCGGTCATGGCCAGGCTGCTGGCGTCCCTGAGTACTGTAGCGGCGGCCAATCCCTATGCCCAGTTTCAGGTAGCGCTGAGCGCCGATGAAATTCTGGCCGCCACACCGCTGAATCACCTCTACAGCAAGCGTATGGTGGCCCAGGACGGCGTCAACCAGGGCGCTGCATTGTTGTTGTGCAGTGTCGGCGCGGCCCGGCGATTGGGTATCCCCCGGGAGCACTGGGTTTTCCTCCAGGGTATGGCCGAAGGTGTCGACTACAACCTGAGCGAACGGGATGACCCGGCCTGCTCCCTGATGGGGCAGGCCGTACTCGATCGAGCCTTCTCGATGTCCGGCAGAACGATCGAGGACATCGACCTGATCGATATTTACAGCTGTTTCGCCTGCGCGGTGGCAACCACGGCGGAGTACCTGGACCTGCCGGTGGACGGATCCCGGGCGCTCACCCTGACCGGCGGCCTGCCTTACTTTGGCGGTGCCGGCAATAATTACAGCATGCATTCGCTGGCGGAGGCCGTAGCCCAGCTGCGCGATGGCAGGGGTTCATGCGCCCTGGTGACCAGCGTGGGTGGCATTCTTTCCAAACACGGGGCCGGTATTTATTCGCGCCAACCCGGGGTGGTGGACTGGTCCCTGGCGGATACCAGGCTGGTCAGGGATTCGTTACCCTCCAGGCCGGTTGTAGAGAAGCCCACCAGTGGCAGCATTGTCAGTTACGTGCTGAACTGCCGTGGGGGCGAGCCGGTACAGGCGGTGGTACTGGCCGAAACGGGAGAGGGGGCTCGCTTTGTCGCGAATTCCATCGAGCCTCCGACGGTGCATGCAATGGCCGCCTCGGTTTCCGCGGGCCAGCCTGTCAGCGTGCTTTCCGGGGAAAACGGCGCGCTGCTTTTCAGCCTTGACTAACTGCCGCTGCGCAGCCCTGTCCCCATGGGCTTTGCCTTCAGTAATAATAGCGCCAGTCGAACACCATGCGCAGACCCAGCGAGTAAATTGGATCGAGATTCACGTCCGGCGCATTGCGCGGACTGACCACGGAATCGTCGAAGGGAAAGTCAGCTCCCGCGAACACCTGGAAGAGCACACTGGAACTCTGGTTGCTGGAAAAGGAGCGGTAGGGACGGTACTCGAAGATGGGTATATCGAGCAGCAGTGAGTGGTATTTCACCACCCGCCCGGGACGGCCGGGTGGGTCGCTCGGGGCTACCAGCTGGTTATCCCCCATTACCCCGAATACTGTCACCCCGAATTCGCGGCCCAGTACAAACTGGAAACGCCCGAATCGGGTGGCCCAGCCCTGCTGCCAGGGAATCAGTCCGCCATTTGCGGCGGTGATGGCCATTTCCGTGTACTGCTCGCGGTCGAGCAGGTACATGGGTGACAGGAAAAGCAAATCACCGGGCATCAGGTAGAAGGGCATCCTCACACGCGCCGATATACCGGTTCGAGCGGGAACCGCCGCACTCAGGCTGCCCCCGAGGCTTGCCAGGGCTGTGCCCTCCGCATTATTGCTCGACGGAGAGTCCGCGCGCAGGCCCAGCTGGCCAAAAATCAGACCGTCCCCGGCATCGCCGAGAGCTCCTTCCAGGCCAACGCCCGTGCGCAGGCCCAGGTCGAGGCTGCCGACCCAGCCCCTCTTGTTCTGAACCGAGGTAAAGCCGCCATCCGTCATGCGCGCATCCACCGCGCCGGCAAGACCGACGAACAAGCCGACCTCGCTTCTTTGGCGCGGCATGGCACCCAGCCCCGGCCCCAGCCCGGGTACAGGTGTGTCCAGTAGCACTGTATTGAGCACCGAGGCGTAGGGACCCTTGCCGCCACTTCCCAGTGCGAGCCCGCGGTCCGGGAAGGTGATGTTGGTGCAGACGTCGAACGTCTCCGCCTCAGTGGAAAGCGTGGCCGATGCCTTCAGGTCGACATCGCGCAAGCGTCCGCCGGCTGCATCCAGCACCTGCACCAGGCTGTTGCGGACCGCCGCGGCTGCCAGCGCCGCATCCGGTGCACGCATGTGCGCATCCCCCATCAGCACGATGGTGTTTTCCCGTCCCTTCCAGGTAAAGACTTCCAGTCCGAACTGGTTGTAGAAGTCGTGTGTGCCCTTGCGGCTGGAGACGTCACCCCAGCTGCCCGCCACGTGCCCCGAGGCGTAGACGTCCTCCAGGAAGTGCAGGGCGAATGCCTCGTCGAACAGGGCGGCGCGCGCCAGCTCTGCTCGCTCCCGACTCGACAGTGTGTGATCGGAGAGCCTGCCGGCCTTCTGGAGTGCACTGATATGGAACCAGGTGTATACGCCTATCGCGTTGAGATCGGAGCCCGGCTTGAGCGCCAGCTCGGCGTAGTGGTCGGGATTCAGGTCCGTGCCTGGCCGCCCGAGCATGAAATGCGCCAGGTTGGCGTCGGCCCGTTTGGCGTAGCGCGGGTCAGCGCGCTGCAGCCTGGTGTCTGCCGTGCGCAGGGCATTCAGGCGTTGCGCCCTGTTTTTCCCGCTCTCGAACGTTATCTCGCTTTGAGCGGCGCTGTTTGCGTAGGGTCGGCCGGTTGCGTCATCTGCTACCGGAATTCGCTCCAGGTCCATTTTCAGTTGAGCCGCTATATCGGCCACCGTCAGTATCCAGTCCGCTTCGATGACCGTGTCGAGCATGTGCTGGCTGGAGCAGGCGTGATCTCCGGCGATGCCCGAAAGCGCGGCCCAGTCAACGCATTGGGGGACCAGGCCCAGCCCCGTGTCAGCCCCTGTCTGGCACAGGCTCTCACCGCTGAGTGAGCGCGCCTCAGACCAGAGCCTGTCAAACTCGCCTCGCTGCTCTGCATCAAGTCCCTCAACAGCCAGCAAGGCAATGTCCCTGTGCTCGGGGTAGATCCACGCCTGGAGGCCGCCGAAAGGAGCGTAAAGTGCCAGCGCCAGCGGCAGCCGGCACCAGAAGCGAAAAGCTGTGCGTCGGGTATTATGCATTTATTGTCCCGCTTCAGGCCTGATTCATTACAGCTGCAAATAGTCTGTCAGTGCGTGGTGCCCCGGGCCGTAAGACAGGATTCAATGCAGTGTCTGCGGGAGATTATCAGTATATTGGCGCCGTGAACATGCGCTGCAGCCACCTGCGTTACCGACGCCCATTCATTGGTTGCTGCCCTTGAATTTGCCCGGTGTAACCCCGGTCCAGTGTTTGAAGGCCCGGCAGAAAGCGCTCTGGTCAGAAAAACCCAGTAATAGCGGCAGTTCGGACAGCGCCAGGGACGTTCTCAACAGATAGCGGCGGGCCAACTGCTCCCGTACACCATCGAGCAGTACCTGGTACGAAAGATTGTAATCGCTGAGCCTGCGCTGAACGGTCCGGGTGGAGGAATTCAATTCCATAGCAACCTGGGGCAAAGTGGCTTTGCCCTCGGGTATCAGCTTCAACAGCACATGCTGTAATCGCTGCAGGAATGGGTCCTGAATTTTGATGACACTCGAAAATGCTTCGAACTGTTGCCGGCGCATTGAGCGAAAAGCACCCGTAAGTATGCCCTGTACAGGCCGGTGCATTGTCGCAGCGTCAAAGGTGACACCCGGATGGGACGAGCCAAACGCTACCGGGCAGCCGAAATACTGTTCGTAAGCACTTGTGTTCAGCGGTCGCTGTCCGGTAAATGAGACCGAGACCAGGTCACAGCCCCCTGGAAAGCGCTGGCGCAAAAAGGTAACCAGCGCAGTCAGTGCAACCTCGACAAACAGTGCGTTTTCATCTCCCAACTGGTCGGGCCATGATAGTTTCCGGTCTGTCTCCGAGCAGGTAAGTTGCGCAAAGTTCACGTTGTAAAAATGCCTTTCACAAAGCAGATAGGTTTCCAGCGCATCGGCCAGGGTCTCGCTGTTTAAAATAAGATAGCCCAGTACGCCTGTGTGTTTAACCTGAACCTCGGCGCCAATTTGAATGCCCACCGGCTGGCACCTGCCTGTTTGGCATAACGATCCCGCCGACCGGGGGTGATACTCTGTTTGTCAACCAGCATAAGGCACTTCAGGAAATGCAGGCGGACCTGCGGGCCAGGATACAGGGCAAGCTTGCGATACACTCCGCAGCGGGTGCCTATGCCCCGCAGGGTATTTATGGCAAGGCCGATGAAGGCTCAGGCCGCAGTATGAAGGTGATTGTCTCCAAACAAGCCAGGTCAACAACCAGGCACCCCCTGGTCCAGACACATCCAGAAACCGGTAAGGAAGGTCTCTTCAGCTGTCTCGGCTATATAATCGGCATTATTGATGGCATGGAGCCGGAGGAAGCGCTGGACCTCCTCACGGAACTGCACCAGTGGCAAACGCGCCCCGAATTCCAGTATCGTCACAAATGGCAGGGGGATATGCTGGTGATGTGGGACAACCGCTCTGTCCTGCATCGCGCCACCGGGGGTTACGAGGGTTATGACCGCCTGCTTCATCGTACTACTATCGGCAGCGATTGGTGACTGCGTTCCTGTTATCCGCGAACCTCACTCCGCAATAGCGATAGTGACCTCCAGGTTTGCTAAATCTCCCGGCGGTGCTACTTTTACACACGCGGATGCCTGTTCATGAGGTAACGGTGCATAGCGCTACATTTGCTTATACCCGGAGCGACACCGCTGCGGGCCAATGGACAATTCAAAACTGTAAAGGATCAATCTCATGCAAAGAATTATTGGCGTTAGCTTGCTGGTCTTGTTCACATTTCTGTCAGCCCAATTGGCCCGGGCGGACGACTACAGCGATACCATCGAGGTGTTCAGGGATGCAGGTGAAAGCGGTGCGTATTTCGACAGCGCCTATGGCTACGCGGTCTTTCCCAGTATCGGCAAGGGTGGTATCGGCATTGGCGGTGCGCACGGCAGCGGCAAGGTCTATAAGCAGGGCAAGGCGATCGGTACAGCCAAAATGAACCAGCTCACCATCGGCCTGCAGCTGGGCGGGCAGGTCTACAGCCAGATTATCTTCTTCGAGGACGAGAGAGCCCTCAACGAATTTATATCGGGCAACTTCGAGTTCAGCGCCCAGGCGACGGCAGTGGCAATCACGGCAGCTGTTTCGGCCGAGGCGAATACCGGCGGTGGCATGGCGGCTGGCGCCAGTGGCGGCAAGAACGACGCCACCACCAAATCTCACGGCTATCGCAAGGGCATGGCCATCTTCACCGTGGCCAAGGGTGGCCTGATGTACGAGGCAACCCTGGGCGGGCAGAAGTACTCTTACGAGCCGCTGTAGCCTGAAAGCACCGGTCAACACGCATGGTTGCTGGATGCCGCTGTTGACCGGTTTTCTTATCCGGTCCGGATATAACGGGACCCCCCGCCCATGGCTCGACTGATACTCACTGCCCTGCTGCTCGCGCTGGCACTCGTGGTACTGGTGCTGGGTTATCTTCAGTTTGCCGATCTCAATAAATACAAGGCCCTGCTCGAGGCAAAGGTAGCCGAGGCTACCGGACGGGCATTCACTGTCGAGGAAATGGATCTGGACCTCTTGCCCGCGTTGCGAG
>JAHEBL010000102.1 GCA_024642265.1 Haliea sp.
GCAACCTTGCCAAGGTTGTGGCGGGGCGCGCAGCCTCGGCGGTTCCGGCGACCACGGCGGTGGATAAGCGTTATATGTGCGGGAATAGCTCAGTTGGTAGAGCGCAACCTTGCCAAGGTTGAGGTCGCCGGTTCGAACCCGGTTTCCCGCTCCAGTTTCCCCCCTTACAGGCTCGGTGGCAGAGTGGTCATGCAGCGGACTGCAACTCCGTGTACGCCGGTTCGATTCCGACCCGAGCCTCCACTTACTCTTTGAAAAAATACTTCCCCCGTCTCTGGGGAGGTCCTTATTGACACCGTCTGAGCGGTCGCCTTGTGGCGCACGCTGACAGGATGTTGGTCAATGCAGCACCCGGAAGTGAGGATAAAAGCGCTCTACCTCCTGCCGCCCCATTCCCTCCAAATGTAACTTATTAGCATTCTCAGGACATTCCGAGGCGATACACTCGCCTCAACTATCCATCCCGGTGCGGCAAGAGGCTACTGGCGACAGTGCATCCGCTGATGGAAACCCTGAAAATTCTGATGGAGGAATGACAATGTCAGAGATCGTGGACGTGTTCTGGTCTTTTCGCAGCCCGTACTCCTACCTCGCTATTCCCGACTTATTGCGTCTGAGGGAGGACTACGCCGTTGATGTCAAATTGCGCACGGTTCTTCCCCTGGCACTGAGGAACCCCGCCGCGGTGTTCGATCCAGCCAACATGAAGCCGGCTGCCTACATTTACCTCGACAGCAAGCGTCGCAGTGAATTTCTGGGAATGCCCCTGGTCTTTCCGCCAACCCCCGATCCTGTTGTCCAGAATTTCCAGACATTCAAGGTGGCTGAAGAGCAACCCTATATTTATCGCTTGTCAATGTTGGGTGTGGAGGCAGAGCGGCGCGGCAGGGGGCTCGATCTCGCCGCCGCGGTTTCGCGCCTGATTTTCGGCGGGACGAAAGACTGGGACCAGGGGAGTCATCTTCAAAACGCGGTGGCCGAGGCCGGGCTGGACCTGGATGAACTCGACAGAATAATTGCCGGCGGAGACCACCTGGAAGAAATAGACCGCAACCACCAGGCCCTTGAGGCCGCCGGGCATTGGGGTGTACCCACGATGGTTTTCAGGGGCGAGCCGTTCTTTGGCCAGGACCGCGTAGACACACTGCGGTGGCGTCTTGACCAATTCGATTTGGGGTCCCAGCCAAAATCGTGAGGCGCAGAGCCTGATCGAAAACGACATGTCTACCATGGTCATCGCGTTGCTCGAGCACGCCGGCGGCCGGAATCTGCTTTATCGAGGAGATAGCATATGGATTTAGGTATTCGCGGCAAAAAAGCCATTGTCGCCGGCGGTAGTGCCGGCATGGGTAAGGGGTCGGCACTGGCCCTGGCCGAAGAGGGGGTAGAGCTTTTCCTGTCTGCGCGAGGCGAGGAAAGGCTGCATTCGGCTGCCCGGGAAATCACTGACTGGACCGGCGCAAAGGTTACCCCGGTTGTCGCTGACCACTCGACAGAGCAGGGTAGAGCGGCCCTGATCGCCGCCTGCCCTGACCCCGACATCATGGTTATCACCATCTCGCCCCCGACGCCGGTTTTTGACTATAACGCAATCTCCGTCGAAGACTGGCGCGACTCCGTAGAGACCGGGTTGATCGGTCCCGTGGAGTTGATGCGTCATTACACGGCCGGCATGGCTGAACGGGGCTGGGGGCGTATCGTCAACATCGGCACTGTGGCCGCAAAGTATCCCCTGGATATGCGACTGTTGTCGGGACCGGCCCGATCTGCACTGGTAAATTACACCGCCGTGATATCACGCCAACTAGCTCAACACGGTGTAGTCATCAACAATGTGCTGCCCGGCATGATCGCCACCGAGGGACTGTTCGATATCCTGGATAAGCAGGGCGAACAACTCAACCTTGACCGCGAGGCCATGACAGAAAAATTCCTGCAGTTCTTCGACATACCGACACGCTGCCTGGGTGACGCCGATGATGTGGGCCAGCTGGTAGCGATGCTCTGCAGTAAGGCCGCCCGCTTTACGGTCGGTCAGAACCTGGTGATCGACGGCGGCATGGCGCGCGGCATGTTCTAGGGTGTGCTGCACCCTTTTTTCCAAATGTAACTTCTTAGCATTCTGGCACCCCTACACGCGCTACAGTCAGTCCCATCGTCCGCTGGAGGATCAAATCGCATGAAACTATACGGCGTCACCGTCTCCTATTTCACAGGCAAGATCGAGACCTACCTGCGCTACAAGGGCATTGCCTACGACTGGGACCAGCCCTTTGGCGACCGGGAACGCATCATGAAACTCGCTGGTGCGATGCAGGTACCGTTGATCGAACTGGATGATGGCCGTTGGCTGCAGGACAGTACGCCGATGATCCGGTATTTCGAGAAAGAGCATCCTGATCGCCCGGTACTGCCCCAGGACCCGGTGGTGCGATTCATTGCCCTGTTGATCGAGGACTATGCCGATGAGTGGCTCTGGCGCTCAGCGATGCATTATCGCTGGAGTTTCCCGCGGGGTCGCGCATTACTCGGGCGCATTCTCGTTGAAGAGATTACCGGGCACATGAAGTTCCTGCCGGCCAGTTTACGCAGGTTAATCATGAGAACCCGGCAGCGCGTGGGCTACGTCGTTAACGATGGCGTTACCCGGGAGACCGTTGCACACGTGGAGCAGGGGTATCACAACGCACTGGCCAATATGACGCGCCTGCTGGAGGATAACCCCTATTTGCTGGGAAAAACCCCGTCAGTTGCCGATATCGGGTTGATGGGGCCGATGCTGCGCCACTTCAGCCAGGATCCGGATCCGGCCCAGATCATGCGCTACGAGGCGCCTGCTGTATTCGAATGGGTCGCCAGGACGTGGAACGCGGGTGCCACAACCGGCGCGACAGAATTCAACTGGAGCATTCCCGATTCGGCGCAACCGATGTTGCAGGAAATTGCGGAGACCCACCTGGTTCAACTGCGGGAAAATGCGGCTGCGTTTCATCGGGGAGAATCCCTGTTCGAGATGACGGTACAGGGGTGCCATTACAGGAAAATTACAGTGTCCCAGTACCGGGTCTACTGCCTGGAGCGCCTGCGCGAGGAATTTGATCTTCTGGATGAGCAGGCAAAAGCGGCTGTAAAGGCCTTGCTCGCCTATCCGGGCAGTGAATTACTCTGGGACCGCAGCCAGGCAGCCGACTCCGGTCACGACGTGGAACGGCTTGCGCCGTTCAACAAGGGAATCAACGTCTATACCATCGATGCAAAGAAGGCGCGACTGTAGTGGTCTGTCTACTGGTCAGGCTGTTGCGACTGGCGGGGAAGCTGGGACTGGTAAGCGGAATTTTTCTCAGCCCCTGTGCAGCCCTATATGCCCAACCGAATGTTATCGTCCTGCTGGTGGATGATGCGGGCTTCATGGATTTCGGCGGCTTTGGCGGCGAGGCGCGCACGCCGCATATCAACCGGCTGGCAGATGAGGGTGTGCGCTTCAGCAACTATCATACGTCGCCGCTGTGCGCGCCCTCGCGCGCCATGCTTTTGACCGGCCTGGACAACCACAGGACGGGGGTAGCCACGATCCCCGAAGTGATAACCGAAGAGCAGAAGTCGTCGCCGGCCTATGCACTGCACCTGCAACCCGGCGTGAGGACGATAGCCGACCTGCTAAAGGATGCAGGCTACCAGACCTTCATGACCGGCAAGTGGCATCTTGGCCGCGGAGACGGCGACCTGCCCGACTCACACGGCTTCGACCGGTCCTTTGTCCTGGATGCCTCCGGGGCCGACAACTGGGAGCAGAAACCCTTCATGCCGTTCTATGAAGAGGCACCCTGGTTTGAGGATGGCAAGCCGGCCAGGCTCCCCGACGACTTCTATTCATCGCGCTTTCTCGTCGACAAAATGCTGGAATACCTCGATTCGCGTGATCCCAGCCACCCGTTCTTCGCCTATATCGCCTTCCAGGCGATCCATATTCCTGTCCAGGCACCCCGGGAGTTTGTCGAACATTACACGGGCACCTACCAGGATGGGTGGCAGGCGACGCTCGAGCGGCGTTTTGAGCGTGCAAAAGCCCTTGGGCTTATTCCTCCCAACGCAACACCGCCCCGCTTACATCCTTCGCTGAGAGCATGGGATTCGCTGACAGCGCAGGAGCAAACACATTACGAGAGCGCCATGATGGTCAATGCCGGCATGCTTGAGGCTATGGATCACCATATCGGTCGGCTCATCGCGCACTTGCAGTCCACAGGTGAGTACGAGAACACGGTTTTCATCGTGACATCCGACAATGGGCCGGAGTTTGGCGACCCCACCACCGATCCCGCATTCCGCCTGTGGATGCGCGGGAACGGTTACCACACTAACCCCGATAATGCGGGAGGTCGCGGCTATATGGGAGCGATCGGCCCCGAATGGGCCAGCGCGGCGGCGGTACCGGGCTCCCTGTTCAAGATGTACGCGAGTGAAGGCGGGACCCGTGTTCCTCTGATTATTCGTAGTCCGGGCCTCACCGGCGCCGGTTTTAACGGCGCCCTGAGCTTCGTCATCGACGTGGCTCCGACAGTAGCACAGCTGGCGGGCGTCACGGCACCTGCGGAAATGGACGGCCGCAGCCTGCTCCCCGTGATAACAGGCGAAAAAGGTCGCACCTATGGTGCAGATGAAGCGGTTGGCATCGAGGTCGCCGGCAACTCTGCGCTGTTCAAGGGACACTACAAATTGACGAGAAACACGCTGCCCCACGGAGACGCACGCTGGCGGCTCCACGATCTGGAAAGCGACCCGGCAGAGGTAAGTGATCTGTCTGACCAGCGGCCGGATTTACTGCGGGAAATGCTGGACGACTATCAGCGCTACGCTGCATCGAATGGTGTCGTGGCCTTGCCCGATGATTTCAATATCGAGGCGCAGATCGGTGTGAACGCGCGCAGGCAGATGCTGTCCAGGTACCTTCCTGCGATGGCCGGCACCGGCTTACTCGTGCTCATTTTGCTCTGCACGCTGCTTTGCGTGCTGCGCAGGCGCAAGCGACATACAGGCTGAAAAGGTACCAGACACTCACTGGCCGCGATTCGAGGCCACAAACTGTCTACATTTTCTCAAGGAGATCATCATGAAAGAAACGGCTCTTATTACCGGAGCGTCCAGTGGAATCGGCGCGGCACTGGCCAGGCTACATGCTTCAAAAGGCGGGGATCTGGTGCTGGTAGCCCGTCGTGAGGATGCGCTCGATGCGCTCAGGCAGGAACTGGAGCGTACACATGGCATCAGTGCTACCGTGATCGCCGCCGACCTTTCCCTGCCTGAATCGGCCGCGCATATATACGCGACAACTAAGGCAGCCGGGCTGCGTATCGACATGCTGATAAACAATGCAGGCTTTGGTTATTACGGCAAGTTTCACGAAAGTGACCTTGGAAGGGCTCAGGACATGATGCAGGTGAATATGGGCTCCCTGGTAAATCTGACTCACCTGTACCTGCAGGACATGGTCGCCAGGAATAGCGGCAGGATTCTTCATATCGCTTCCGCTGCCGGCCTTATGCCGGGCCCGCTGCAGGCTGTTTATTACGCCACAAAGGCATTTGTCGTGTCGTTTTCCCAGGCGATTGCGGAAGAGCTGTCAGGCAGCGGTGTTAGCTCCACGGTATTGTGCCCGGGTGCTGTGGCCACGGGCTTTGAAAAAGCCGGCAACCTGGAGGGGACATCGACCTGGGACAATGCCGCCTCGGCTGACTCCGTGGCAGCCTGTGGCTATGCGGCAATGGAGAAGGGCGAACTCCTGAAAATCAACGAGCCTTCGCTGAGCTTCATGCTCAACTGGGTCGCACCGCTGCTACCCAGGAAAGCCCTGCTAAAACAGTCCAGAAAAAGCATGGAAAAATCGCAATAAGAGGGGACAGATGTTATGAATGATTACGTAACCGTCTGCGGTATGCCGGGATCGCCTTATACACGCAAGATGCTCGCTGTGCTGCGCTATCGTCGCATACCCTACCGAATGATCATAAACGGCTCCCCCGAGAGCGCTGCACTGCCAGCGCCGCGTGTTCCTATTGTGCCGGTACTGAAGTTTCCAGGTGAGACAGCGGTCCGGGTCGACTCGACCCCGCTTATCATCGCACTGGATGAAGCCTGGCCTGAGCGGAAGATCGCCCCGGCCGATCCGGCAACCGCCTTTCTCGACGCACTGATCGAGGACTTTGGCGACGAATGGCTTACCAAGGCCATGTTTCACTACCGGTGGGCTTACGAGGCCGATGTCGAGCAGGCGGCGGCAGTATTGCCACGCTGGGCGGGCACCACCCTGCCGGAGGCGGAACTGCGGGAAAGCGGTCGATCTTTCGCGGAGCGGCAGATTAACAGGTTATGGGTGGTTGGCTCGAATGAGACGACCTGTTCTACGATCGAGGCGAGCTATACGCGCACCCTTCAAATTCTGGACCGCTGTCTTACGGGCAGAAGGTTTCTGCTCGGCGAGCGGCCCTGCGCCGGTGATTTCGCCATTTACGGCCAGCTCACACAGCTTGCGCTATTCGATCCGACGCCGATGGCCCTCACCATGCGTGAGGCCCCGCGTGTGGTTGCCTGGACCCAGGTGCTCGATGATCTCTCGGGTCTTCAGGTCGGCCCCGACAGCCTGGAAACACCCGAGAGCCTTGCCGATCCGGTGCGCGAGCTGTTCGCAGAGATAGGGCGCGTATACGCGCCCTTTCTGCTGGCCAACGCCGGAGCGATTGAGTCGGGGGCCGACCAGGTGAGGTGCGAAATTGATAATGCCCCCTGGACCCAGCAGCCATTCCCCTACCAGGCGAAGTGCCTTGCCGTTTTGCGCAGCCACTATGCAAGCCTTGAAGACCGCGACCGCACACGGGTAGACCGGGTTCTCGAAGGTAGCGGCTGCGAGGCGCTTTTTGCGTGATCCTGGAGCAGTCCGGCGAGACTTTAGTCGAGCTGTTGGTCCGCAGCTATCAGCCTTTCAGGCGGGGGCGGACCAGCAGTGGCTTAACTGCCGTCAATTGACGATGCTTTTCAAGCCAGGCGGACAGACCCGGGACATCCGGTAACAGGATGGAACCGTATCTCAGCTCAGCCAGTCCGTCAGATTCCAGTTTCTTCAGCGCCTTGCCAACGGCAACCCGGGAAACGCCCAGCATGTAGGCGATGTCATCCTGCCGGCAACTGATCTCCTGGCTCAAGGTGTCAGCTGCGTCCTCGACCGACGTCAGCAGCAGATGAGCAATGCGAACCGGCAGTGGCCACCTTCTCTGGCCATCCAGGAACTCAACCAGAAAGTGTATACGCCGCAGCGAAATGTTCAGGAGTGCCCGGGCCAGGTCGGGCTCATTGTCGAAGAGCGCATTGAAGTGGCTGCCACTCACGTGAGTGATCACGGTTTCCCCGATGGCCCAGAGACCCTGTGTTCTGGGGAGACCGGCAAGCAGGGTGAACTCGCCGAAAAAGTCTCCGGGGTTGAACAGAGCGGTGGTGAGGAAGACGCCGTCTGCGCCGTTGTTCCCCGCCAGCACCTGACCTGATTCGACGATGGAGAACGTTGCTGTTGTGTCGCCTCGCTGCTGAATGTGCTGGCGATCTGAATAGGTCACCCTGCGGCCATTAGCCAGGATATCGTCCATCAGGGATGAGGGCAGAAGGTCGGCAAGTGACAGCCGGTTTGCCTGAAGCAGATTCAACATGTCCCTTGGTCCCTTGTAACACGGCGCACGAAATACACCACAGCAGCAGGCAGACGGTGAAATGTAACTATTTAGCATTCTTTCGCATTTGGCAAGACTAGAGTGCGGTTGTGAGCAGTTCAGTCGGGGCCGAATCGCAGATCGATCCCTAATGTCGGCGGCATAAACTTATAAAAGGCGGGTTGTGAAATGCAGATTATCAGGACAGCAACATCGGTAGTGGCGTTGACGGCTATTTCGTTCAGCACACTTGCGCAGGAGGGCATGCTGGAAGAGGTGATCGTTACCGCTACCAAGCGGGCCGAGAGCCTTCAGGATATACCCGTATCGGTAAACGCCTTATCCGAGAACACCATACAGGAAGCGGGCATCGACAATATCGAAGACGTGGCTGCACTGGTGCCCTCGCTGACCGTCAGCCCCAACATAAGCCCCTTCGCCACCGCGATCAGGATTCGCGGGTTTGGCACTTCACAAAATGACCCGTCACTGGAAGCCTCCGTGGCTTACATCCTGGACGGGGTTTATATGGGCACCTCCGGCCTGGGCATGTCAGACCTGACTGACATTGAACGCATCGAGGTCCTGCAGGGCCCGCAGGGCACCCTGTATGGCAAGAACAGTAATGCCGGGGTAGTCAGTGTGATCACGAAATCTCCCAACACAGACCAGACCGAGGGCTTTGTCGAAGCCACCGCGGGCGACTACTCCCTGCAAAAGTACGTGGCATCGGTAAGCGGCCCCATTACCGACTCCATAGCCTACCTGCTGGCTGGCAGCTGGCACCAGTATGATGGCTGGATGCAGAGCAATACCGGTGATGACCTCAATGGCGCCGAAGACTGGAATGCCAGGGGCAAGATACTCTGGCAGCCAGACGATGAACTTAGCGTGCAACTGACGGCCAGTCATGTCGATCGTAATACCAGCTGCTGTGCGGCAGATGCCACCCAGACCTTCGCTGTCATTGACCAACTGGAAGTCCGGGCACTGCCCGTGCCTAAAAACGACGCATTCGACTATAACAACAATGTCGACATCGATTCGAATTTCGACCTGACGGCGGACGCCCTGAATGTCACCCTGGACTATGAACTGGCAAAAGCGACGTTAACCTCTATCACGGCGTGGAGTGAGTACGATTACAAGACCTCCTACGACGCCGAGCGCTCTGACCTCGCCGTGCTTGGGGTTGAAGACGACAGGTATACCGGCGATTTGTGGTCCCAGGAACTCCGCCTGACCAGTGATCTCGACGGTCCGGCCCAGTATATGGCAGGACTTTACTATTCGCTTGAGGAGCGCACTCGCGGGGCACCCGGCCGCGGCGTGGTAGTGGTCGGTGAGGATATTATCGCTGTGGGAGGAGCCTATACGGGACTCGGCCCGAGATTTGCTCTGGGTGTCCAGCCTGGCGACACCGTCGTATTCAACAGCAAATGGGAGTCCGAGACCTTTGCCTTGTTCGGCCAGACCTCCTACAACCTTACGGAGGCCTGGGTGGCCACGCTCGGGCTGCGTTATACGACTGAAACCAAGGACACGGACCTGTACACCCAGCCAATATCCAGCGCGCCCCTGTTCGGCACTGGCTTGACCCTGGTGGAGCAGGCGTTTGCGCCGGTAGACGAGGATTTCAACCGGGAGTCCGATGGCTTTACCGGGCTCGCAAATATCACCTATTTTGCGACTGAAGAGGTGATGGTATTTGCGTCGGTATCCACCGGCACCAAGTCCGGCGGTTTCAACGGTGTCGCCGCAGAAGGTGCGTCCAGGGAGTTTGACGACGAAAATACGACGAACTACGAGTTGGGCATCAAGTCGCAACTGCTCGACAACCGGCTGCAACTCAATGCGAGTGCTTTCTACACCGAGTTTGACGATCTGCAGTTTCTGGCCCAGCAACCCAGTGGCGTGGGTTTCTATGTCAGTAATGCCGCCAGGGGTAGCAGCGGCGGAGTTGACCTGAATTTTAACGCCGCGCCATGGGAATTTCTGATGCTGAGCGGTGGTCTGCAATACCTGGATGCAAAATATACCGAGGGCGAATTGGAAGATGCCGACCTGGACGTACCCTACGCGCCGGATTGGAGTGGCAATTTAGCGGCAACCCTGCTGCTGCCGCTTGCCGATGGGGTGACCTACCTGCGGGGTGACTACAGTTTTATGGGCGACCATTTCACCAACCCCACATACCAGGACCCGAAAGTGGAGCAGGACAAGACGCTGGTGAATGTACGACTGGGATGGCGCAACGACAATTGGGACATTGCAGCCTGGGTGAAAAATGCGACAGATGAAGCGTATTCTTCATCTTCCGCTGCTCCCATCGGGTTTTCGGGCACTGAAGCCCAGTTCCTGGAGGCGCCACGAACTTATGGCGTCACGCTGCGCTACAGTTTTTTCGATTAGCTCTATGGCTGCTGCCAGGATCGACGAGGCTCACCAGACCTCGTCGATGATGGATCCCCCCCTCATGGGGTGGCCGATACCCAGTTGTCCGCACCAGGAGTTGTTGTCCACGCCCCCCAGCGACAGCATAAATAGAGGCTTTAAGCGAACCTCCACCGCGGAGATCCGCTAAACTATTAATCGTCACGCCCCGAAAGCCTGCCCCGGGAGCGCAGCGAGTGCTTTGGGTATGACCCGGGCCGAATAAGGAAGCGTGCTTTGATTATCGACGTTGAGGTCTGTGACCGCTGCTTCACTCTAAGGATGGTGATGACCGGGGTCCCGGTACGATACCTGGCGCTTGGCAGACCATGTGGGCTTGTCAAACCAGGTTTATAGGGGCGATACTCTCAATTACTTGCTGGACGGTGTATCGACCTTCCACATATCTTTCACGCACTCAACCTCCGGACGAAATTATTTATGAACAACTATTTGAGCAGAAAATTTTTCGCGGCTGGCCTTGTCGCAGGCCTATTGATCCTGGCCGCATGCGCGTCCACGCAAACCCAGAAGCTGGCAAGTAGAGAACACTATTCCGGATTTCTCAGCGACTACGATAATTTAAAGGAAATCACAGGCGCGAATGGACTGGAGTACCTGCGCTGGATGTCTCCCGAGCTCACTCCGGGCAAATACACCAGTATTTACCCGCAAAGTATCATTTTCTATCCCAAGCTCACTACCCAGGAGCTTGCCGGTCGCGACACACTTATTCAGATTCGCGACTATTTCAATGATGCTGCCAAGAAAGAGTTGAGTGCTGCCGGGGTGCTGGCCACTGGTCCGGGGCCCGGGGTGGCCGAAGTACAGTTGGCTATAACGGGCGTTTACATCAGCGAGGAGGGGGTGAAGGCGTTAGAAGTGCTGCCGATAGGCGCATTGCTCAGCATTGGGCAGAGGGCTGTGGGTGCGCGCGATCAGATTGTCCAGCTGGTGGTTGAAAGTAAAGTGACTGATAGCCAGACCGGTAAGTTGGTCTCGACCGCCGTGTATAAGGGTTTAGGTGAGGATCTCGACAATGATAAAACCCAGTTGACCCTGGATGATGTAAAACCTGTTCTAGATTCCTGGGCTAAAAACATGACGGCGCAGTCTCTGCGTACGATATCCGTTAAGAACTGACACAAACCACGCAGGCGTCGACCCTTGCGACACGGGCTGGAGATACTGCGCTGCAAGAGCGCCAGCCGTCGCCTCCACTCTTGCGCGCACCGGCTACCAGATTTCATCGAATATCGATCCTTCCCGCATGGGCCTGTCCCTACCAATAACCTTGTACATGTTGATTCTATTGACTTTTTAGGCATTGGACGACTAGCGTTACTGGCATGAAAACTGTACTTGTGCCCCTTCTTGAAACTCTGATCGATATCCTGCGAAACAGGGCCTCGCTGCACCTCCAAATACTCGCAATGCGCCAGCAGTTGGCAATGCTTGCCGACAGCGATAGAAAACGGTTCAGCTTCCACTCCAGCGAGCGGATATTTTGGGTTTGGCTCTACGGGCTATGGCCCGATTGCCTTCGGACATTGGCAATCTTCAAGCCTGACACTCTTGTGCGATGGCATCGCAAAGGATTTCGACTGTACTGGACCTGTAAGTCTCGCCGACGCCAAGGGGGTTGCCCAGCTATTGATCTTGATGTGCGTCAACTGATCCGAACCATGTCGCGGAACAACATTGGTTGGGGTGCTCCTGCTACCGCGCGCCTCGCATACATGGTGAATTGAAAATGCTTGGCATTGGGGTGTCCGAAGCTACAGTCGCGAAATACATGATCTCCCATCGGAAGCCGCCCTCACAAACCTGGAAAACGTTCCTGAAAAACCATGAAGCCGATCTTGTTTCAATAGACTTTTTCACCGTCCCCACGGCCACCTTCCGAATCCTGTATGTCTTTGTCGTTCTGCGTCATGAACGGAGAGAGATCGTTCACTTCAACGCGACGTACCATCCGACTGCAGAATGGACTGCTCAGCAAATCACCGAAGCTTTCCCGTTCGAGTCGACTCCACGCTACCTCTTGCACGATCGCGATAGTATCTATGGTAAGCGGTTCCGGACTCGTGTGAAGAGCCTGAGTATTGAAGAGGTCATTACTGCGCCTCGCTCCCCCTGGCAAAATCCTTATGTGGAGAGGATCATCGGCTCAATCCGACGAGAGTGTTTGAATCACGTCATCATTTTCAATGAACGGCATTTGCGACAGGTGCTGAAATCCTATGCCAGGTATTATCACGAGGCGAGAACGCACCTGTCTCTCGATAAACAGAGTCCGGTACCACGATCAATTGAATCGACAGAGCAGGGAAATGTCGTGGCCATTCCTCATGTCGGTGGCCTCCATCATGGGTGCCGGCGAGCGGCCTGATAGACCGACCGGGTTGTTCGCTGTTTCCGGAGAAGAGCCACTACTCGTAACTGCCTGCACGGGCGACTGGTCAATTTTTTTCAATATTTTTTTCTAGCCGACTACGTTATACCCAAGCTGATTCAGTCCTCCTCAACTGTTGGGTCGGCGTTTTGCAGGTTGTAGATTTATATTCGTGGATTGAGTTTTTGGTAGGGAAAGGGCTGGATGAGCACATGCATTAATGTTTTGTTTGTGCTGAATCGGCAACGCCGCTGATTTTTTTCATGTCGCATGAAAGTATTGGAGGCGCTAGAATTCTGTATCGCATTCTTATACATGGCTTTTTTGTACAGGAACGATACCGCTGATGTGATCAGCGCGACGATTAAGAGGTCAAGGGTTACTGGCACACTTCTTGTTCATGCTGATCAAGAATGCTGGGAAGATTTGCAGCAGCATAATCAGGTGAAAGGGGATACAAAATGAAGACAATATTCAGAGCGCTAGTGGGGTTGGTGTTGGGACTGGTACTGACGAATCCGGCCATGGCTCAGACTTATGACCTCGTCATTAACAACGGTCGGGTCATGGACCCGGAGACCAAGTATGACAAGGTCGCGAATGTCGGCATAACAGGTGGCAAGATCGCCGTCATCACT
>JAHEBL010000103.1 GCA_024642265.1 Haliea sp.
CTGCTGCACCCGATCGGGGGAGGCCACCATTGCTGCAAAGTACCTGAACAGCAGCTTGGTGCGGCTGCTGTCCGGCTGGGCCGTCATGCTCGACCACAGACTTTGTTCGCAAGCAGCTGCCAATGCGCTGCGCTGCACATCGGTGAGCAGGGCCTGGTATATGTCCTCCAATTGCCCGAGGGCCAGACGTAACAGCAGGGGGTCCTGTTCGTCCTGCACCAGGCCCAGCAGCACATGGAAGTAAGCCGGTATATCGACGACCGAACCCGCCAGCAGTTGCTCGTAGACACTCACCAGCGCCGAGCCTTTCTGCACAGGCTGCAGGCCGTCCCACAGCAACAGCAGGTCGGGCCCGGCGGGAAACAGGCCATAACCCTGTCCGTCCGCATTGAAAAGACTCACCGCCAGGGTTTCTCCCGCCACAGTTGACGGTAGGGGTGTTGCCGGGCTTGACACCGTCAGGGTAGCGCTCGCCGGCTGTCGCCCGGCAAAGGTCAGCAGGTCAAACTGCTGGGGCCAGACGCGGCCGAGGGCAGCAGGGTCCTCCTGCAACAGGAGTACTTTTCCCGCACCGCCCGGCCGCGGCGATGCCAGCCGGAACTCCGGTCTGCCGGCCGTATTCACCCAGACCTCGCTCCAGGCGGCCAGGTCAATATCAGTGCGGGTATCGAGTATGCCGATCAGGTCGGGCCAGGTGGCATTGCCGAAGGCGAAACGTCGCAGGTATTCAGCCAGGCCCTGCCTGAGGCCCTCCTCACCCACTATCAACTCCAGCTGGCGCATCATGATCGGCGCCTTGTGATAGATAATATCGCCGTATAACTGTCCCGCCTGGTTGAGATTGGGCAGCGCCTGCCGTATCGGGTTGGCGCCCTGCGAGCGGTCCACCGCGTAGGCTGCCGGGTAGTGATTCACCAGGAAATTGAGCACGTGGTCCACCTGGGGAAAGGCAGGGTTCACGATTTTGTCCGCCATGAAATTGGCGAACACCTCCTTGGTCCAGACGTCATTGAACCAGCGCATGGTCACCAGGTTGCCAAACCACATGTGGGCAGTCTCATGGGCGATCAGCTGTGCACGGCGCAGCTGATCCGTGAGCGGTGGCTCTTCATCCAGCAACAGGCTGGAGGCCCGGTACTGGATAGCGCCCACATGCTCCATGCCGCCGTAGGGAAAGCCGGGTAGCAGCGCGAAATCGAACTTCCGGAAGGGATAATCGATCTCCGTGTACTGCTCCAGCCAGTTCAGCGACTGACCGTGCAACTCGAAGATAGCGTCCACATTGCGCGCCACTTTGGCGCTGTCCGTCTCCCGGTGCAGCATCGTCATCCGCCGCCCGTTCACCTCCCGGGTGATGGATTCAAACTTTCCGGCAACGAAAGAAAACAGGTAGGAACTGATCGGGTCGGACGGTTCAAAGCGGTACTCAACCCGGCCGTTGGGCAGCTCGAGTCGCTGTGCCAAAGGCGCATTGGACAGCGCCAGCCAGTCCGCGGGCAGCGCCAGTGACAATTCGAAGCGCGCCTTCAGGTCCGGCTGGTCGAACAGCGGAAACGCGGTGCGCGCCCGTTCCGGTACGAACAGGGTATAGAGAAATTCGGGATTGCGATGAAGGGAGTTTTCACCGGCGACAAAGTCGATCTCGATACGATTGCGCCCGCTGCGCAGCGTTGCGGCCGGCAACACGATATGCTCGTCACTGAAGGAAAATTCGGCGGTCGCACCGTTGACGCTCACAGCCAGGATGCTGGACTCGGCCTGACGGTAATCCAGCTGCAACGGCGCCCGGCCGTCAGCAAGGTCGAAACCGATGGACACACTGGCGGGTATCGGCGCGTGTTGATCCGCCGGTATGTCGAAGTGCAGGCGGTAGTCCAGGTTCGACAGGCTCTCTGCCCGGCTGCTGGCCAGATCCTCAGGCACGCCCGCCTCGGCCACCACCGACTGCTCCAACTCCGTCACGTCCACCTCCGTCTTCTGCTCACACGCTGCTACGGCCAGTGCCGCCAGCACCGACACCGCTTTGATCAACCGAAACTTCATCCAACCTCCCCGACCGCTTGAACCGCGCCACTATAGCAAGCCCCCCGCACCAATAGCAGCGGCGCGAGCGTGCGCCGCGCGCCCGTTGCGGATGCGGCCACAGCTGCCACTTTCGGGCAGCGTGACGCTTGCTTGCGGTGGATCAATAGTCCCGGAGTTTCTGTCAACTTTCTACAATATATGGTGGCCAAAATGTAAAAATGGGTCCATATATTGGATCTGAGCCTATACAAGGTTGCAGCCATGCCCCCCGTCGAGCCAGTCGCCAGCGCGAAACCGACCACCGCCGCAAGCCCGTTACAGGCCGCCTCCATCGATATCTGGCGACAGAAGTACTGCCTGCGGGACCAGGACGGGCAAGCGCTGGAACAGGACATCGACGCCACCCTGCAGCGGGTGGCAAGGTCCATTGCCGACGTGGAGTCGGGCGCCGAGCTACAGCGCCACTGGTACGAGCAGTTCCTGTGGGCCCTGCACGAGGGTGCTATACCGGCCGGGCGCATTCTGTCCAACGCCGGTGCCGGCGCCCACAAGACCAGTACCTCCACCATCAACTGCACTGTCTCGGGCACTTTGACGGACAGCATGGAGAGCATCCTGTCGAACAACTGCGAAGCCGGCCTGACGCTCAAAGCCGGCTGCGGCATCGGCTACGAATTTTCAACCCTGCGCCCGGCGGGTGCCGCGGTTGCCGGCGCCGGTGCCCATACATCCGGGCCGCTGTCTTTCATGGATATCTTCGACAAGACCTGCCTTACCATTTCCTCGGCGGGTGGCCGACGCGGGGCCCAGATGGCCACCTTCGACATATCACACCCCGATGTGCTGGAATTTATCCGCGCCAAGCGGGAACCGGGTCGACTGCGCCAGTTCAACCTGTCACTGCTGATCACCGATGAGTTCATGCAGGCCGTGGCGGCGGACGAACAATGGCCCCTGGTGTTCCCTGTCAAGGCGACAAACCTGGCCCAGGCCCGTGAGCAGACCGGGGATAGTGGCATTCTGTGGCGGTCATGGCCCACCGATGACGGCTACCTGATGAACGACCGCGGGGAAACCGCCTGTCGTATCTACCGGGAACTGCCGGCCAGGCACATCTGGCAGAGTATTATGGCCTCCAACTACGACTACGCCGAGCCGGGATTCATCCTGATCGACCGGGTTAACGAAATGAACAACAACTGGTTCTGTGAGTCGATTCGGGCTACCAATCCCTGCGGGGAACAGCCGCTGCCACCCTATGGCAGCTGCCTGCTGGGCTCCATCAACCTTACCCGCTTTGTGCAGCAACCCTTCAGTGAAAAAGCCAGCTTCGACTGGCAGCGCTTCTCCCGGGTGGTGGCGATCTTCACCCGTATGCTGGATAACGTGGTAGAAATAAATGGCCTGCCGCTGGCGCAACAGCGGGAGGAACTCACAAGCAAACGTCGCCATGGCATGGGCTTCCTTGGCGTGGGTTCGGCCCTGACAATGCTGCGCCTCAAATACGGCAGCGCCCCCGCGATCGAGTTTACCGGGCGAGCAGCCCGGGAACTGGCCCTGACCGGCTGGCGCACAGGCCTGCAACTGGCGGATGAAAAAGGTGAAGCCCCGGTTCTGGGGCGGGAATACACAGTCACCCGGAGCATGCTGGCGCAGCGGCCCGAGATGGGCGCGGATGGCGTCAAGGCCGGGGACAAGCTGCCCGGGCGTGTGCTGCACGCGCGCTACAGCCGCTACATGCAAAAGATCAGCAGTGCCGACCCGGAGCTTGTCGAGCAGTTATCCCGACGCGGCTGCCGTTTCACCCACCACAGTTCTATCGCGCCCACCGGCACCATAGCGCTGTCGCTGGCAAACAACGCCAGCAGCGGTATCGAACCCACGTTTGCCCACCAGTACTCGCGCAATATCATTCGTAAGGGCAGGAAAACCAGGGAAAAGGTCGAGGTGGCTTCCTGCGAACTGCTGGCCTACCGACAACAGGTTGATCCCGAGGCCTCGCCCCTGGTGAGCGAGGGTCCCCACAGCCTGCCGGACTACTTCGTTACCACCGATGACATATCGCCCGAACAGCATGTGGATATGCAGGCTGCAGCCCAGGCCTGGGTGGACTCCAGTATTTCCAAAACCATCAATGTACCGAGCGACATGGACTACGAATCTTTCAAGGATATTTATCTGTACGCCTACCGGAGGGGCCTGAAGGGCTGCACCACTTTCCGCTTCAACCCGGACGCTTTCCAGGGTGTGCTGGTGCGAGAGCAGGACGTGGCCGGTACCCGTTACCGTTTTACCCTGAGTGACGGTACCAGCATCGAGGCGAATGGTGATGAGGAGATCGAGTACGACGGTGAAATACATACTGCCGCCAACCTGTATGACGCCCTCAGGGAGGGCTACTACGGCAAGTTATAAATCCCGGGGAGAAACCGCCGATGGCCAGGAAGATTGACAAGCAAATTGTGGACTGCTCAGTTGTGGGCAGGCCGACCGGGAGTGGGGTTACCTCGACGGCCGTGGACGTGGTACAGATGCACGAGAAGCTTGAGCGCCCGGAGATTCTGGCAGGCTCGACCTACAAGGTTAAAACCCCACTGTCGGAACACGCCCTGTATATCACCATCAATGACATCGTGCTCAACGAGGGCACCGAGCACGAACAGCGCCGGCCCCTGGAAATCTTCATCAATTCAAAAAACATGGACCACTTCCAGTGGGTGGTCGCGCTGACCCGGGTGATCTCGGCGGTATTTCGCAAGGGCGGCGATGCGACCTTCCTGGTAGAGGAACTCAAAGGGGTGTTTGACCCCAAGGGCGGCTATTTCAAGCGGGGCGGCCGCTTCATGCCGTCGCTGGTCGCCGAGATCGGCGAGGCCATCGAGCACCATATGAAAAGTATCGGCCTGTTGCCCATGGAGACACTCGATGCACATCAGAAAGCGTTTATCGCCGGGAAAAAACAGGCGCTGGCAGATAACGACGCCACGGACAGCGACTACCCCTCCAGCGCTCAGCTATGCGCCAGGTGTCATACCAAGGCAGTCGTGTTTGCCGAGGGCTGCATGACCTGCCTCAGTTGCGGCGACTCGAAATGCGGGTGACGAAGCGAGGCCGGCGGCATAAGTCCGCCCGAACCTGACGCGAAAGCAGGCGTTCTTGCGCGGGCGGGCAGCGGACGCGGTTTCCCAACTTTTTGTCGTCAATTCCAAAGTCAAGCACCCCGCAGCCGAACTACCATAATCAGGTGGCGGGAAAGCGCTGAACAATCCTCTGCGGACAACCTGCTTCATCCACAACCCGGGATGACACTGTTACCGGTCCGGGCAACAAACTGCCCACCCCTGGCGAATATAAGGAGAGTCAACATGAACGTGGCACAACAACCCCCTTCACAGATACCCGATACTTTCACCCACCAGGACGAGCTCCTGACGATCGACACTAATGTCAGCAAGTTTCTCGAGGGCTTGCTGCACCCCGGCATCAAGGCCCACCCCCTGTTCCTGGACCCCCACAACGGGGTCTGGGTTCTGCGTGTGAAATTTGCACCCGGGGTCACCCTGCCCCTGCACTTCCACACCGGTACCGTGCACCTGTACACCATGTCCGGCTGCTGGTACTACACGGAATACCCCGAGCAGAAGCAGACCGCGGGCTGTTACCTTTATGAGCCCGGTGGCTCCGTACACCAGTTCAATACCCCGGCAGATAATACCGAGGATACGGATACCTTCATGATCGTGACCGGCGCCAATATCAATTTCGACACCGACAGCGGCCAGTATATGAACATGATGGATGCCAGCATGATCAAGGCCTGGTCTGACCAGGGCATCAAGGAGCAGGGCCTGAAAGACATGAACTATATAACCGCGCCCATACCCGGCTATACCCGCAGCAAAGGCTAGTCACCGGGCGACCGCAATAGTCGCCCTGGACAGAGCAAACCTGCCCGTCCCCCGCGGCATTCGCGGGAGGACGGCCGGGTTCTCCCGCCCGTTCTTGCGCAATGACAACCCACCCGCACCGCAGTACCATGGGTGCCTGCGGCTGACAGTCGCAGCAAGGCTTGCAAGATAATAAAAGCCGGAGGGAGTCACATGCGCAGAATGGATGGTGTCAGCGCGTTTCTGTTCCACCAGGAACAGTCAGGCGCGGTGATGCATACCCTGAAAATATCAATCATGGATACCTCGGAAATTCCGGGAGGCTGGAACTACGAGCGGTTCCGCAACAGCGTTGCCAACCGCCTGCACCTGCTGCCGATGTTTCGCTGGAAAGCCCTGAAAGTTCCCTTGGGACTGCACCACCCGGTGTGGGTGGATGATCCCGACTTCGACCTCGACTACCACCTGCGCCGGATAGCCTGCCCGGCCCCCGGTGACCGCAAGGCATTTTGCGAACTGGTATCGGAGGTCTACGCATGGCCCCTGGACATGACCAGGCCACTGTGGCTGTGCTGGGTGGTGGAAGGACTTGAGAAGGACGAGGTCGCGCTGGTCACCCTGGTCCACCACGCCTATACCGACGGCACCGGCGCCGCGCGGCTGCTGCAGAAAATCTATTCGTTGTCACAGGATGCAGCCGAACCCGAGAGGCAGATGGGCTGGGTGCCTGAGAAAACCCCCGGCAAGCTGTCCCTGCTGGCGCACGCGCTGGTCGACCTGCCGCGCACCTGGATAAGGAGTTTTCCCAAGATCAGGCAGGGCATGCAGAACGTCCGCGAAATGAAGAAAAAGTACCGGGAATCCGGGCGTGAGCTGCCCCCCAGCGCATTCAGCGATACCCGCGACTCGCCCTTCAATATCATGGTCGGCCGGGGCAGGACTTTTGTCTTCGATACCATGGAGCTGGATGACATAAAGGCTATCAGCAAGGGTTTCGGCGTCACCATCAATGACCTGTTTGTCGCAGCCACGGCCGGAGCGTATCGCAAGTTCATGCAGACCCGCGGCTACGACCCGGATACCGGCCCCCTGGTGGCGGCTATTCCTGTTTCCAAGCGCCCGCCGCTGGAGCAGGACGACATGATCGGCAACAAGACCTCCACTGACTACCTCGCTATGCCGGTACACCTGGCGGATCCGGAGGCGAGGCTTAAAGCCTCGGCCCACGCGGGCAATGTCATGAAAGAGCACCTGGTCGCGGCCGAAGGCTCGGACCTCTCTAACATAGTGGAGATAACCCCGCCCATACTGATCCGTCTGCTCGACTGGGTGGTCAAGCACAAGGAAGGCAAGTTCGGCATCTGGGGCAATGCGGCTATTTCCAATGTACCGGGGCCGCGGGAGCCGCTTTACATGGGCACCATGAAACTCAAGAATTGGATATCGATGGGTATGATCGCGCACGGCCTCGGCCTCAACACCACGGTCTGGAGCTACGCCGGCCAGTTCAATCTCTGCATACTGGCCGACAAAAAGCTGCTACCGGACGGCTGGGAACTGGTCGGTTATTTCAGGGAGGCTTTTGCCGAGTACCAGCAACTGCTGGACGAGAAGGTAAAGTCCGCAACCAGCGATGCCGGCCAGGCTTCCTCCGGCGATTGATACGGGGCCACGGCCGGGCAATGCCTGCGCCGTCAGCCGTTGATCAGGAAATGCACATAGATACTCGCGAAATAGCCCAGCGCGATCGCCGGCGTCCACTTCAGGTGACCAAAAAAGGTGTAGTGGCCCCGGGCCTGCCCCATCAGGGCCACGCCAGCCGCTGAGCCGATGGACAACAGGCTGCCGCCCACGCCGGCAGTGAGTGTTACGAGCAGCCACTGCAGTTCGGGCATATCCGGGTTCATCGTCAATACGGCAAACATCACCGGTATGTTGTCCACGATGGCGGACATCAAACCCACCAGCACGTTCGCAGTGGTCGCACCCAGCTCGCCGTAGATATAACCGGAAGCCATACTCAGGTAGCCGATAAACCCCAGCCCCCCCACGGCCATGATGACCCCGTAAAAGAAAAACAGGGTGTCCCACTCGGCCCGGGCGATTTTGTCGAATACGTCGAAACCCTGCACTTCATGGCTGCCCGGCGGTATCTCGGTACTGTCCACCGAGTGATGGGTTTTGCGACGCAGGTAAAATCCATAGAATTTCAGGTAGCCCAGGCCGGTCATCATGCCGTACACCGGCGGCAGGTGCAGGAAATTATGGAAACTGACCGCGGTGACGATGGTGAGGAGAAACAGCCCAACGATAACCAGGCCGCCCGTCTTCAGTTCTGAGCCCCCATCACTGCCCGCCGGAGCCGGCCTGCCCGACGGCAGCGCAAAATGCATGATCATTGCCGGCACCACGAAATTGACCACGGAGGGCACGAATAACTGGAAAAAGGTCCCGAAATTCAGGATACCTTTCTGCCACACCATCAGCGTGGTGATATCCCCAAACGGGCTGAACGCCCCACCGGCATTGGCCCCCACCACAATATTGATACATCCCAGGCCGATAAACTTTGACTGGTCCTGCCCGACTGCCAGGATTACCGCACACATGATCAGGGCTGTCGTGAGGTTGTCGGCAACCGGTGAGATCAGGAATGCCAGAATCCCGGTAATCCAGAACAGGGTGCGATATGTATAGCCCCGCGCCACCAGCCAGTTGCGCAGCTCATCGAAAACACCGCGTTCTATCATGGCGTTGATATACGTCATCGCCACCAGCAGGAAGAAGAACAGCTCCGCGTACTCGAGGAAGTTGTGGCGTATGGCCTCCTCCACCACATGTGTCAGACCACGGGAGTTGTAGGCCAGGGCGATGAGAACCCAGATAATGCCGGCTGCCAGCAATACCGGCTTGGACTTCCTGAGGTGGATCCTTTCCTCGAGGATCACCAGCACATACGCCAGTGAGAAAACCCCTATGGCGGCGTAGCCGACCCAGCTGCCCGTCAGCTCCACGGTGGTAGCGGCAGCATTCGAGGCGAGCAGCGAGGCGGGGGCAAACAGGCCGACAAGCAGGGCTATAAAACGTGTCATCCGGGTTTCTCCACAACTGGACGGTCATTTTGGTGGCGGCGATTGTACCTTGTCAGCACAGGCTTTTCTTGTGTTGTATCAAGGAAACATCGCTCACGCAGTTTCACCGGGCTTCTCTGCAGATATGGCGTACAATTACGCCTCGACCGATACGGGACCGGATGGAAAGCACATGATCGAGATAGGCCGGCTGAATCAGTTGCAGATAATCGAGGCACGGGACAACGGACTGCTGCTTGACGGCGGCCAGGCGCTGACCCTGTTTTTGCCGGCCGAGGAACTCGATCGCGACTACCGCGGTGGTGAGAGCCTGGAGGTGTTCGTTTTCGTCGATGCAGACGGCAATCCGGCGGCCACGACCCGCCATCCCCTGGCAGAGATGGGACAGGTTGCCTGGCTGGAGATTGTCGAGGTAAACCAGCTGGGAGCCTTCGCCGACTGGGGGCTGCCGAAGGACCTGTTCATCCCGTTTGCGGAGCAGCACCACCCGCTGCGCAAGGGCCAGCATGCACTGGTCAAAATATACCTCGACAAGCAGAACCGTATCGCGGGCTCGACCCGCATCGACCACTGGGTGAAAGATGACGCCAGCGGCTTGCAGGAGGGAGATGAAGTGTCGCTGTTGATAGCAGAGCACACCGAACTCGGCGTCAAGGCAATCATCAACCAGCGCAGCTGGGGGCTGCTGTATGGCAATGAGCTGTTCAGAGCGTTGCGCAAGGGACAGCAGACCACCGGGTATATCAAGCGCGTTCGCGCCGACAATAAAGTAGACCTCACACTGGAAAAGCCGGGCTTCAGCAAAACCCGGCTGGACACGCTTGGCGAGCAGATTCTGCAGCGGCTGGAAACCAGCGGAGGCCGACTGCCACTCTCCGATAAAAGCCCGCCGGCAGAGATCTATGCTACCTTTGGCGTGAGCAAGAAGGTTTTCAAGCAGGCGTTGGGCGCCCTCTACAAACAACGACGTATCACACTGCATGACGATGGCATCGAGCTGCTTGTTAAAACGTCATAGCGATTTCACCGACAAGGACAAAGCCATGTTAACCGTACACCACCTGAACAATTCCCGCTCCCAGCGCATCCTGTGGCTGCTCGAGGAGCTCGAGCTGCCCTACGAGCTGAAGTGCTACCAGCGCGATACAAGCACCAACCTCGCGCCCCCTGAGCTGGAAGCCGTGCACCCGCTGGGAAAGTCGCCGGTGCTGACCGACGCAGACAATACCGTCATCGAGTCCGGTGCCATCATCGACTACATCCTGCGGCGCCACGGCAACGGTCGGCTCATGCCCAGGCCCGGCAGTATTGAACACGAACAGTACCTGCAGTGGCTCCATTACGCCGAGGGCAGTGCCATGCTGCCCTTGATGCTGCGCATGTACACGGGGCGACTGCCGGACGGAGGCGCCGCGCTGCAGCCGCGTATCGACGATGAACTGAACCGGCACCTGGGCTACATGGACAAGGCCCTGGAGGGCGTTGACTGGTTTGTGGGCAACACGTTCACCGGCGCCGATGTGCAGCTGTCCTTCGTGGTGGAAATTGCACCGCTGCTGCACCCGGGCGGCTCCTTTGCCAATCTCGCGGCAATGCGCAAGCGTTTCCAGTCGCGCCCGGCCTACCAGCGGGCGCTGCAGAAGGGCGGCAAGTATGATTTTGGTCCGCCGGGCCAATAGGGGAGCGCTGCCATGATCGGTCGATTTGTCACCCTCGCAATCCTGCTGGCCGCTGGCTACTGGTACTGGTCCGGACCCTACCAGCAACAGCGCAATCCCGATGCGCAGCAGCAGCTGGAACAGGCTATCGAGGGCATGCGCGAGTGTATTCGCGGCAAAAACTACAAGTCCGGGGCTACCGGTGTCATTGAGGGGGATCCCGAGCAGATTTGCGCGGAAAAATTCAACCTTTACCTGTACGAGGGGGAATGGCGCAGCTCACAGTAGCTGCGCGAGTGGAGCCCGGACCAATGCCCTATTTGAGCGGCATCAGTACCGCGAAAGCCCAACCGGGCGGAGCGTATTCGGCAAAGGCGTCGGTAAGTCTGCCAATCAGGGTAGGCAGGGATTTTGGCCGGCGGTACTGCTTGCCGGGACCCACCACAAACGCCCTGGTTTCATGTAAGCTGCCGCCGCGATAATAGCGCGTGCGCGGCTGCTTCTGCAGATTCTTCACCCAGAATGACCGCTCACCGCGCACCGTGCTCACAAACACATAATTTCCCAGGCGCATCGCCGCCAGCGGCGTACGGCGGGTCTGTCCGGTTTTGAACCCGACGGATTCAAGCACGATCAGCCCCGCAGGAGCAATACGCGGCGAGGCAAATCCCATGCGCACCGCGGGCTCTACCACGGCGTTGAGCTTGCGGAAGAACTCGCGCTCCAGTTTGCTCAGGCTCATACCGCTTACCTCACTTCGAAAAGTCGCACACTTTACGGCATCGGCTCCCGCTGCGGCAAGCGCTGCGCCAGGCAATGCCCTACCGGCACTCGAACGCCCGCCAGTCCGGCTCGGCCATTTCCCGGACAAAGCGCGAGTAGGTCCAGGGCCAGCTGCTGGGCACACCATCCTTACCCAGATACCAACTGCTGCAGCCGCCCCGATACCATACCGTCTCTTTCGCCGCGGCAACGCGTTCCACCTCGAAGTCCCGCAGAGCCTCGGGTCGGGGTGAGATTTCGTCACATTCACCGCTACACAGCTTATCGATAAGCTGCTCGATGTAATGCCACTGGTGTTCAGCGATATCGATCAGGGAGAAATTGCCCACCGGCCCGTTGGGACCGTTCAGCATAAAGAAGTTGGGAAAGTCCGGTATGGTAATCGCCAGGTAGGCGCAGGGTCCGTCCGCCCAGGCGGTTTCCAGGGTGACGCCGTTGCGGCCCGTGAAAGCCATCGGCCGCATAAAGGTGTCGGGGTGAAAGCCCGTGGCAAACACGATGATATCCAGTTCGTGCAGGCGGCCATCAACGGTGCGGATACCCGCCTCCTCGATACGCTCTATGCCCTCGGTCACCAGTGCCGCGGCGGGATGCTGGATGGCCTGGTAGTAATCGGGGGAGAACACCAGCCGCTTGCACAGCGGCTTGTGGTCCGGTCGCAGTTTCTCTCTCAACACCGGGTCCGTTACGCCCTGCTCCAGGTTTGCCAGGCAGGCCGCCCCCATTTCCCTTGCGCCCTCCGACTCCATGTCGATGATGGCCATGGTGTAACGCTCCACCGCCGCATTGTATTCAGGGAAGTTCATCGCGGCCTCGAGCACCTGCGGGTCGTGAAAGGCCGCCCGTTCCTGCTCGGAAAAATAACCGTTCTGAACCGGCATGATCCACTGGGGCGTGCGCACGTAGTGCTCGACCAGAGCGGCGCGACCCGCCAGGGCGGATATCAGTTGCACCCCCGTCGAGCCGTTGCCGATAACGCCTATCCGCTTGCCGTCCAGCGCTATCGAGTGATCCCAGCGCGCGCTGTGAAACGCCGCCCCGCCAAATGACGCCATTCCTTCGATGTGCGGGTATTTCGGCCGGTGCAACACGCCTGTGGCGGCAATCAGGATGTCGGCCACGTCGCTGCTGCCGTCCCTGAAGCCAAGCTGCCAGCGCCCGTCGACGAACTCCGCGCTGGTGGCTTCGCGGTTGAAGTGAGTCAGGGCGTCGATCCCGTACTTGATTGCGGTTCTTTCAAAATAGTCCTGGATCTCGGCCCCCGGCGGCATATGGCGGGTCCAGTCGGGGTTGCGCTCAAAGGTGTAGGTATAGTGATGGGATGGCACATCGCAGGTAAGGCCCGGGTAGGTATTCTCCCGCCAGGTGCCGCCCACGCGATCGGCCTTCTCGTAAATGGCAAGGTCGGTGAAACCCGCTTCACGTAGCCTGATACCTGCCAGAATGCCCGCCATGCCGGCGCCGATGACCACTACCCGCTTGT
>JAHEBL010000104.1 GCA_024642265.1 Haliea sp.
TTGTTATTGGCGACAATGTCTGGCTTGGCGATCACTCGACTGTACTGAAGGGCGTGACCATCGGCGAGAACAGTGTGGTGGCAGCCCGCGCCGTGGTGACCAGGGATGTGCCGGCAAATGTCGTAGTGGCCGGCAACCCGGCAAAAGTGGTCAAGGAGCTGGATCCCGGGCGCGGCTTCGTCACCCGCATGGATTATTTCAGGGACCCGGCAGAGCTGGAGCGCTTTTTCGATGCCATCAACCGGGAGGTGTTGGAGGGGAACACTTTGTGGCGCTGGTTGTGGTCTGTGGTGTACCCGGCGTCGCGGCGTTGAGGCTCGGTGTGGATTTTGCTGTTGTGGATCAACATCAGTAGCTGTGGCTAACTTCTCGGGTTCATGGCAAGGCGCGGGTATCAACAACGCTGGACCCGCCGTAAATACATCCATGTAGGCTCGTGTCCCGAGCGCGGAACGGTCCATCCACGGCCTCCAACGGTCCGGAGCTATCGGCACCCCCGGCCTCTTTCAGGCACCGAGAATTGAATTACTAGAAGCCAAGTAGAGGGTTTTTGTGCTCTCGATGGTGAGTTTTGAGCGGAAAAGAGGTGCAGGCGCTGACAGGCCGTGCGGAACCGTTGAGGCCATGGATGGCCGATACGAGCCCCCATGGATGGGTTCACGGCGAGTTCCGCACGGCCTGTCAGCGGCTGTACCGTATAGCGTTCATTTGGATTCCAAAACGGGAGTAACGCGGAGCCGTTAACATCCGCAGCGACGAAAATTCTGTCACTCCGGCCAATAATCGCAGGGAAAAGCCTAGAGCAACTGCAACGGTTCTTCCTGCAGTGCCGACATCTGCTCCCGCAACTCCAGGATGTGGTCGGCCCAGTAGCGCTCGGTGTTGAACCAGGTGAAGGCGTGGGGAAACGCAGGGTCGTTCCAGCGCCTTGCAAGCCAGGCGGCGTAATGGGTCAGGCGCAGGGTGCGCAGGGCCTCCAGCCAGCGCAGCTGGCGCGGGTCGAAGTCGCAGAATTCCGAGTAGCCCTCGACCAGTTCGGCCAGTTGCAGCTGGCGATAGGGCCGGTCACCACTGAGGAACATCCACAGATCCTGAATCGCTGGGGCGGTGCAGCAGTCATCCAGGTCGACAAAGTGGGCGGTGTCATCGCGCCAGAGGATGTTGCCCACATGGCAGTCGCCGTGAATCCGGATCATGTCGCCGGGTTTTACCTCGGCGTAGATGGTCGAGACAGCCTGCTGCAGGTCGCTGGTGAGCGTGCTGTAGGCAGGCACCAGGGACGGTGGGATGAAACCGTCCAGCAGGAACTCGCGGCTCTGGGTGAGCATGCGTTCCACGGTGATCTGTTGGCGCGCCCTGAACATCCCCGCCTTGCCCACTGCGTGAATGCGCCCCAGGGTCCTGCCCAGTACCAGCAGGTTGTCGAAATTGTCCAGCTCCGGGGGATGGCCCCCGCGACGCTGGAACAGGGCGAAGCGAAAGCCCTCGAATTCGTGCAGCGTATTGCCCCGCGCATCCACCATGGGCGCCACCACGGAGATTTCCGCCGCCTGCAGTTCCAGGCTGAAGGCGTGCTCCTCAAGGATCTGGGCGTCGCTCCAGCGCTCGGGACGATAAAACTTTGCGATCAGCGGTGTATCGTCTTCTATGCCAACCTGGTAAACACGGTTTTCGTAGCTGTTCAGTGCCAGCAGCCGTGCGTCACTGAGATACCCGGCCGACTCAACGGCGTCGATGACCATGTCGGGACCCAGGCGGTCGTAGGGATGTTCACTCATGGTGATCGGAAGACTCCATCAATAGTGCGGCGCTCTTGATCTGGGCAAACAGGCGATCTCCCACCTGTATTCCAAGGCGATCGGCAGATCTGCGGGTGATGCGCGCCAACAGGTGCTGGCCGCCCAGGGCCAGCCGCAGCAATACCCTGGCATCGCCGTCGGTTTTCATCTGGGTGAGCGTTACCGGGATGATGTTCAGGATGCTGCTGTCCTCCGGCTTATTGAGGCACACGCTCACATCGCGCGCCGGAATCCGCAGCCGCCGTCGCGCTCCCACCGGTGAATCCCGGGATGCGATCTGCAGGGTTTGCCCCTCCACCAGCAGTTCGGTCAGGCCGTACTCCGGGTCGTGCTGCCCGATGCTGCCCAGTACGATGGCGGCGGCCTGTTCCTCGCGTGAAAGTTGTGTGTCCAGCCTGCCGCAGAGGTCCAGCATCGGCCCCTGGTCGACCAGCGCCCCATGTTCCAGCAATACCAGGTGATCCGCCAGCTGACTGACCTCCTCGATATCGTGGCTCACATAGAGCATGGGCAGTTCCAGCTCCCCGGCCAGCTGTTGCAGGTAGGCCAGGCACTGCTGGCTGGCGTTGTGGTCCAGGTTGGCCAGCGGCTCGTCCAGCAACAGCAACTGCGGTGATGACAGCAGGGCACGGCCGATTGCCACCCGCTGCTTCTGGCCGGCGGAGAGGACGGCCGGGGTGTGTTGCAGCAGGCCCTCCAGCTCCAGCCAGTGGATTACCTGCTGCATGCTCGCACCGCCAACGGTGCCGCGCCGGGTGTCGGCGTAATCCAGATTCTGCTGTACGTTGAGGTGGGGGAACAGGCGGCTGTCCTGAAAGACATAGGCGACGCGCCGTTGCCAGGGTGGCACAAATCGCTGTGGTGCGAGCCACGTTTGGTCGCGAAAACGCACCATGCCCCCCGTCTCCGGCCGCCGCAGGCCGGCGATGCAGTCGAGCAGCGTACTCTTGCCACTGCCGCTGGGGCCGTATATTGCAGTGATGCCCCGGTCGGGCAACTCGCAGTCCAGCCGCAGTCTGAACTGGTCCTGCCCGGGACAGTCGAGTCGCAGCGCCAGGCTGTTCAGGCCTGCACCCTCCAGCTGTGCCGCCTGTCGCGCCGGTACAGCAGGTACAGCAGCGCCAGCGAGAACACTACCAGGCCTCCCGCCAGGCGGTGGGCCTCGGCAAATTGCAGCGATTCCACGTAGTCATACAGAGCCACAGACAACACCCGCGTTTCCCCGGGAATGTTACCGCCTATCATCAGTACCACGCCGAACTCGCCCACAGTATGGGCAAAACCGAGGCTGGCAGCGGTGACGAAGCTGCGCCGGGTCAGGGGCAATACTATCGAGCGAAACTGGTCCAGTGGGCTGGCGCCCAGCGTCGCCGCGACCTTGAGCAGATCCTCCGGCACACGCTGGAAAGCCGCCTGCAGTGGCTGCACCACGAATGGCAGGGAGTAGATGACTGAGCCGATCACCAGCGCGCTGAAACTGAAGGCGAGCTGGGTGCCGGTAAGCTTTTCCCAGGCGACGCCCAGCGCCGTGTCTGGCGCAAACAGGAGTAACAGGTAAAAGCCCAGCACAGTGGGCGGAAGAATCAGCGGCATTGCCACCAGGGCTTCCACCAGCGCGGGCCAGCTGGCGTTTTTCCGGGACAGCCACCAGGCCAGGGGAGTTCCCAGGATCAGCAGCAGTGCCGTTGTGATCGTGGCCAGGGCGATGGTCAGTTGAATCGCGTCCAGCTCTGCAGCACTCAAGGGCAAGGTTTGTAGCCCGCATCGAAAATCAGTGTGCGCACCGTATCACTTCTGATCCAGTTCAGGTAGCTGGCGAGTGCCGGGTTTGCTGTCGGCGAGGTGAGGGCGATAGCAAGCTGGTCAAGCGGCTGGTGCCAGCTCTGCGGAATCGGTGTTGCATCGGGCGCCAGCGCCCGGGGCAGCAGCGCCAGGTCGGTGCCGCCGCCACGCCAGAACTGGAGGGCCTGCACGACATTGGCACCGCGCACCAGCTTGCGGTTACTGCCTGCGGCAAATTCCCGGCGCGCCAGGACGGCCATCGCGGCCGCGCCGTAGGGTGCGGTGACCGGATTGGCAATGGACATGCTCAGGGTTGGGTCGCTGAGTTGGGCCAGGTCGCCATTGCCGCCTGCCAGCACCAGGCTGCCCCTGGCATAGCAAAAGGGCCGGCCAGAGGTTGCCCGGGCTCCTTTTGCCGCCAGCTCCTGCACGGATGCCGCGTCCGCGGCAAAGAACAGGTCGAACGGTGCTCCGTGCAGTATCTGGGCGTAAAGCACACCGGTTGAACCTGAACTGAGCGTGACCCGGTAGCCGCTTTGTTGCTCGAACTCGTCGGTTATCTGTTGCAGGGTGCCGCGGAAGTTTGCGGCCACGGCAACCCGCAGGGGTTCAGCCGCGAGGCCCTGACAGCTAACAAACAGCAACAACAGCAGGAGGTGACGCATGCAAATATCCGGTGACGTGAGGCGGCGCGGCTCAGTGGCCCGGGGCGGGCGTGCGTGCCAGGCACCACACTTCCACATGGCTCGCACCGGCCTTGCGCAGGGCGCCCGCCATGGCCGTTGCGGTGGCACCGGTGGTAAACACATCGTCGACGATACCAACCCGCAGGTTGTCATAGCGATGGTTTACTGTAAAGGCGCCTTTGAGATTCCGGGCGCGCTGGACGGCGCCCATGCCCGACTGCGCGCGGGTCGGGCGGCTGCGCCGCACGGAGCGGTGATCGATCGCCACCGCGTCCGGCGCGAGCGCCGATGAGCGCAGCTGCCTGGCCAGCAACTCTGATTGGTTGAAACCGCGTCGCCACAGGCGCCGCCAGTGCAGCGGCACAGGCACGAGTACATCGATCGGGTCGGGCTCAGGTACCCGCATCAGCCAGAGTGCGGCCAGCAGGGGTGTCAGTCGCCTTTCCCCCTGAAATTTCCAGCGCTGGATCAGGAAGGCCAATTGCTCGCAGTACAGCCAGGGGGCGACCACCCGGTCGAAGGGGGGCGGGGTATGCAGGCACCTGCCGCACAGGGTCTCGCCGGGCTCGTGCAGGACATCCGGTAGCGGAATCGCGCAGCGATAACAGCAGGCGGTATTCGCCTGCAGCCCTGATTCGCAGCCGCGACACAACGGCAGGGGCCGGTGACTGCGCAGGCCGCACAGGCGGCAATGATCCGGGAACAGGCCGGTGAGGAGGGCATCCAGCAGCCTGTTAACCATGGCGAGCCGTTTTGGTTGACAGAGTGCGGGCCGGCGGTATGATTGTGGGCCCTCATTTTCCAGTTCCGGCAGGTTTTTCATGTCTTCAGCAGCCACCGCAGTGCCCTCCACTGACGCCCCACAGTCGAGCGAAATACGCCACGACTGGACTCGCCAGGAAGTCGAGGCACTGTTCGCCCTGCCCTTCAACGACCTGCTGTTCCGGGCACAGGGTGTCCATCGCCGCTATTTTGACCCGAATCAGGTGCAGGTGAGCACATTGCTTTCCATCAAAACCGGCGCCTGCCCGGAAGATTGCGCCTATTGCCCCCAGAGCACCCGCTACGACACCGGCCTGGAAGTTGAGAAGTTGATGGAGGTCGAAAAGGTGCTGGAGCAGGCGCGAGCAGCGCGGGAAAGCGGCGCCACCCGCTTCTGCATGGGCGCGGCCTGGCGTTCACCCAAGCAGCGGGATATGCCCTACGTGGTCGCCATGGTCAAAGGCGTGCGGGAGCTGGGTCTGGAAAGCTGCATGACCCTGGGCATGTTGAGCCCGGAACAGGCGCAGGAACTGGCGCAAGCTGGACTGGATTATTACAACCACAACCTCGATACCTCCCCGGAGTTCTACGGCGATATCATTACCACCCGCACCTACCAGGACCGGCTCGAGACCCTGGAGCACGTGCGCGGTGCCGGTATGAAAGTCTGTAGCGGTGGTATCGTTGGGATGGGCGAGCAGCAGGGCGATCGCGCCGGCCTGTTGCAGCAGCTGGCCAACCTGCCGCAGCATCCCGAGAGTGTGCCGGTGAATATGCTGGTGCGGGTCAAGGGCACGCCGCTGGCCGACGAAGCAGACCTGGATCCTTTCGAGTTTATCCGCACCATTGCGGTAGCGCGCATCATGATGCCCGCTTCCCATGTCCGTCTCTCGGCAGGCAGGGAGGAAATGAACGAACAGATGCACGCCCTGGCCTACTTTGCCGGCGCCAATTCGATTTTCTACGGTGAAAAACTGCTGACCACGCCCAATCCCCGGGCCAACAAGGACATGGCCCTGTTTGATCGCCTGGGTATTGCACCCGAGCAGCGCCAGGTAGAGCGGGCACCGGCAACGCCCAACCCGCAGTTTTACGACGCCAGCGCAGCATCGGCAGGGGTTGCCAGCTAGCGCGCAGCCTTATGGGTCCTCTTGGTGATCGCCTGAGCGCGGGCCTCGCCCTGCGCAGGAAAAAAGACCTGTACCGCCAGCGCCTGATCCTGCAGTCCGCCCAGGGGCCGGTGGCTCGCGTGGACGGCAGGGAGTACCTCAACTTCTGCAGTAACGACTATCTTGGCCTCGCGGCGCATCCCCGGGTTATCGAGGCGTTTCAGCAAGCAGCCGCCAGCTACGGCGTCGGTAGCGGCGCCTCGCACCTGGTGTGCGGCCACAGCGCGCCGCACCATGAGCTGGAAGAGGCCCTGGCCGAGTTCACCGGCAGGCCGCGCGCCCTGCTTTTTTCCAGCGGCTACATGGCGAATATGGGCATTCTCACCGCCTTGCTGCGGCGCGGCGACCACGTTTTCGAAGATCGCCTCAACCATGCGTCGCTGCTGGATGGGGGCCTTCACAGTGGCGCCCGCTTCCAGCGTTTCGGTCACGGCGACGTAACCGCTCTTGAGCGCAAACTCAACGGGGTGGGTGGAATAAAACTGGTGGTGGTGGACGGCGTGTTCAGCATGGACGGCGACACCGCACCGCTGGCGGATCTGGTGGCTGCCTGTTCCCGCCATGACGCCTGTCTCATGGTGGACGACGCCCACGGCTTTGGTGTCATCGGCGAGCGCGGCGCCGGCAGCACTGAGGCGGCGGGCCTGGACGCGGACGCGGTGCCTGTCCTGATGGCCACCCTGGGCAAGGCACTGGGTACCGCTGGCGCGTTCGTCGCCGGCAGTGAGCTGCTGATCGAGTCATTGGTGCAACAGGCGCGTACTTATATTTACACCACCGCCCTGCCGCCGGCAGTCGCCGCGGCGAGTCTGGAGTCCCTGCGGCTGGTGCGGGAGGAGTCCTGGCGTCGGGGGCATCTCGCCAGCTTGATAGCCCGTTTTCGTCGGGGTGCCGCGCAACTGGACCTGCCGCTTATGGCCTCCACCAGTGCCATCCAGCCCCTGTTGGTGGGTAACGCCGACAGTGCCATGCTTATGAGCGAGAAGCTCAGGCAGGCAGGTTTGCTGATTGGCGCTATCCGACCGCCCACGGTGCCCGCGGGTACCTCACGCCTGCGTATCACCCTGAGCGCCGCGCACAGTGAGGCACAGGTGGATCGCCTGCTGGAGCAGCTGGCATCCTGCTGGGCCGCTGCCGGATGAGCACGGAATATCTGCCGGCAACGGGGGCAGCCTGCCAGGAACTCGTGCTGTTGCACGGCTGGGGCAGCAACCGCGAAATCTGGCGGCCGCTGCTGGCTCTGGTGCGCTGCTGGGCAAATGTCACGCTGATCGATCTGCCCGCCTGCGCTCCGGCGGTGGCTGTCGGTGATAACTGCGAACCCGCCGATGCGCTGGATGCCGTCCTTGCCGTTGCACCGCAACGGGCGGTTTATCTGGGTTGGTCCCTGGGCGGACAACTGGCGCTGGAACTGGCCGCCTGCAAGCCCGGGCGTGTCGCGGCAGTGATCACTGTGTGCAGCAACCCACGCTTCATCGCCGCCGCCGACTGGCCCGGCATGGGGGAGGAAGCGTTCTCCCGGTTTCAGGCAGCCTATGCCACCGACCCCGCCGCCGCCCTGCGGCGTTTCTGCAGTCTGCAGGCGCAGGGAGCGAAGCGGCCACGCCTGCTGTTGCGCCAATTGCAGACGCTGCAGGCGGGGCCGCCGGGTCCCGAGCTGGTACCGGGTCTTGCCTGGCTGGCGCGTCTCGACCAGCGTCGCCTGGTGCCGGGCCTGCGGCAACCGCAGCTCCATCTGCTCGCCGAACACGACCAGCTGGTACCGGCAGGCCTCGCGCCTGTGCTCGCCGGTCTTTTTGCGTCCCCGGCTTCGGCTCAGGTGGAAACACTCAGGGACGCCAGCCACCTGGCGCCCCTGGACAGTGCGCAGCAGATTGCAGCCCTTACCACAGAGTTTCTTGCCGCAGCGGGTCTGCTGCAGGCCGTTGACTATCAGGAGATGGGGCCCGCCAAGAAAGATGTTGCTTATTCCTTCAGTCGGGCCGCCGGGTCATATGATTCGGTGGCCAGATTACAGCAGGATGTGGGTCGCGAGCTGCTGGCCTTGCTGGATGACACGCCGGCAGCGCCGGCCGTGGTGCTTGATCTGGGCTGCGGTACCGGGTATTTCCAGCCCGAGCTGCGCAGCCGCTTTCCCGGGGGCACGGTTATCGGCCTCGACCTGGCCCCGGGCATGATCGAGTATGCACGAGCCCAGGTGGCGGGCGACGGCAACTGGCTGGTGGGTGACGCCGAATCACTGCCGCTGGCAACAGATTCCGTGGACCTGGTTTTCAGTAGTCTGGCCATCCAGTGGTGCCACCGGCCGCAGCAGCTGTTTGCAGAATTAGCCAGGGTGCTGCGACCCGGCGGCCGCTGCGTATTCACAACGCTTGGCCCGGACACCCTGCGCGAGCTGCGCAGCGCATGGGCAGCCGTGGATGACCGCCAGCATGTGAATAGTTTCCTGCCATCGCAACAGCTTGCAGCCGCTGCCGCATCAGTGCCGGGCATCAGGCTCAGCCTTGAGACGCGGCGCCACTGCATGCAGTACACGCGGGTGGGTGAACTGCTGGCGGAACTGAAATCCCTGGGTGCGCACAACATGAACCGGGGCCGTCCGGCGGGGCTGACCAGCCGTAAAACCTTGCAGGGTATGCTGCAGGCTTATGAAAGCTGGCGGGTGGATGGGCTGCTGCCGGCGACCTATGACGTGATTTTTGGCATGGTGGAGACGATATGACCAGGACCTGGTTTGTGACTGGTACCGATACCGGTGTCGGCAAGACGGCGGTGAGTTGTGCCCTGCTGGCCGCCGCGGGCTCGGCCGGATTGAGTACTGCCGCGGTTAAACCGGTCGCCGCCGGTTGCGATGCAGCGGGGCATAATGAGGACGCGCTGCTGTTGATGGAGTGGATGAGTGAGCCTCTCGACTATGAGCAGGTAAACCCTGTCGCCCTGGCCGCTGCCATAGCCCCACATATCGCGGCCCAACAGGAGGGCCGGAGCCTGCAGGCCAGCCGGTTGGAGGGTTTTTGTCAGGGGGTAATGTCCAGCGGGGCAGAGTTTGTGCTCATCGAGGGCGCAGGCGGCTGGCGGGTTCCGATCAGCGAGCGCGAGAGCCTCGCGGACCTGGCGGTCCGGTTGCGGGCAGGGGTTATCCTGGTGGTGGGTATGCGCCTTGGGTGTATCAACCACGCCCTGCTGACCGCCGAGGCGATTGCCCGTGACGGCCTGCAGCTGGCCGGCTGGGTCGCCAACCAGCCCGGCGAGTTGATGCCCTGTTATGCAGAAAACCTGGACAGCTTGCGGCGTCGCCTGCCTGCACCCCTGCTGGGGGAGGTGCCGCACATGGTGCCGTTTGACGTTAGAGCCGCGGCGCGAGCGCTTTCCCTGGATCGCCTGCTGGGTTAATGAGCGCTCACTACAAATAATGTTGATTCAGATCTATATAGCCGCTTTATACAGCTTCCGGGCGGGATAGGGCCGAAAAATATATTTGACTTCCAGCGAGAAAAGCCGAAAATGTGTGCACTGAACACATAACCCTTCCTGCACGTCCGTGCAAGATTGTCGAGATCCAGGACAACCAAGAGGTAGTTGCCATGCCAGCTTACAAGGCGCCCCTGCGCGATATCAGTTTTGTGATGAATGAGTTGCTCGAGTCCGAGAAGCTTTACCAGACCCTGCCCGGGTATGAAGAGGCTACCGCGGATCTCATGAACGCGATTGTTGAAGAGGGCGCCAAGTTCGCCGAGAACGTATTGTCACCTCTCAACCAGAGCGGGGACGAGGAAGGTTGCCACTGGACGCCCGAGGGCGTAACTACCCCGAAGGGATTTGCCGACGCCTACCACCAGTACGTGGCGAACGGCTGGCCGGCACTTAGCGCTCCGTTGGAAGTCGGTGGTCAGGGCATGCCCAACCTGCTGGGAATTATCATCAACGAAATGGCCGGTACCGCAAACTGGTCCTGGCTGATGTATCCCGGCTTGAGCCATGGTGCGGTAAAAACCATTGAGGAGCACGGCGACCCCGGGCAAAAGGAAAAATACCTGAGCAAACTGGTCGAAGGGGCCTGGACCGGCACCATGTGCCTGACGGAAGCCCATTGCGGCAGTGACCTCGGTCTGTTGCGCACGAAGGCCGAACCGCAGGCCGACGGCAGCTATGCCATCTCCGGTACCAAGATATTTATCAGTGCCGGCGAGCATGATATGGCCGAAAATATCGTTCACATCGTGCTGGCGCGGCTGCCCGACGCTCCCAAGGGTACCAAGGGAATCTCCCTGTTTATCGTACCCAAATTCAAGGTCAACGAGGACGGCAGCATCGGTGAGCGCAATGCCGTCAACTGCGCCTCGATCGAGAAGAAAATGGGCATCAAAGGCTCCGCAACCTGCGTGATGAACTTTGATGACGCCACAGGCTACCTCATCGGCCCGCCCAACAAGGGCCTCAATTGCATGTTCACGTTCATGAATACTGCCCGTATCGGCACCGCAATCCAGGGCCTGGCCCATGGCCAGCTGGCTTACACGGGTGCGCTTTCCTATGCCAGGGAGCGCCTGGCCATGCGCAGCCTGACCGGACCCAAAAACCCGGACGGCCCCGCGGACCCCATCATCGTGCATCCCAATGTCCGGCGCATGCTGCTTACCCAGAAAGCGTTTGTGGAGGGCAGCCGAGCCTTCCTGTACTTCCTCGCGCAGCTGGGCGATATCGTCGATGCCGGCAATGAGGAGCAGGCCAAGGCGGCTGACGACCTGATGGCGCTGCTCACCCCCATTGGTAAGGCGTTTGTCACCGAGACCGGCTACGAGGCGGCCAATATAGGCGTCCAGGTGTACGGTGGACACGGTTTTATCAGGGAGTGGGGCATGGAGCAGATTGTCCGCGATGCGCGCATATCCATGCTCTATGAAGGCACCACGGGAATCCAGGCGCTCGACCTGCTGGGCCGCAAGGTCATAGGTAGCGGCGGAAAATTGCTGCTGGGCTTTACTGCGCTGATCGAGGAGTTCTGTGCCGCCAATGACGCGCCCGAGGATGCCGAGTTTGTAAACGTCCTCAAAGCCTATAAGGACGAGTGGCTGGGCCTGTCCATGAAGATTGGCGAAAACGCCATGCAAAACCCCGATGAAGCCGGCGCGGCGGCGGTTGATTACCTGATGTACAGCGGTTACGTCACCCTCGCCTATTTCTGGGCCCGTATGGCTGTCCTTGCGCGGCACAAGATCGCCGAAGCCGATGGGGACGTATCCTTCTACGAGGCAAAACTGATGACGGCCCGTTTTTACTTCGACCGGTTGCTGCCGCGTACCCTCAGCCACAAGGATACGATGTTGTCAGGTGCAGATAACCTCATGGAAATGCCGGTAGGTCTGTTCGAGTTCTGATTCAGGTTGCTGCTCGGGAAACTCACCTTGCGGGGTGACTTTCCCGTCTTGAGGGGAGAGAATACGCCAAGTTGTTCTCTCCCCCTTTTTTTGAAACCAGAAAAATGCCTGACCAAGAAGACAAGAGTTACCAGAACCGCCTGCACCCTGAAGACCAGGCGCGGGTGGACGAGTTCATCAAGCGCGGAGTAAATGCAGTTGAGCGCAAGCCCTTTCGCCCGCTGCGTCTGCTGTTGATCCTGATTGCTATCGTGATGGCCCTGAGTATTTTCAGCCAGTTACTGGCGCGCTGGGCCGGGATTTACTAGCAGGCCCGGAGGTAGTTGCGCGGGTGCATCGGGGCATTGGTTCCGCCAGCCTCTTTTGGTATAGTGGCGCGCCTTGATATTTCGGTGTGTGGCGCAGCCTGGTAGCGCACTTCCTTCGGGAGGAAGGGGTCGGAGGTTCGAATCCTCTCACACCGACCAATTACCAACGGGTGCTTTCTTGGCACATAGGTAACAGTTTATTCCGGGGACACGGGTAACATATCTGACGCTGCCCCTGGCCATCACGCTCATCTGTTTCTTGTTTTCAGTTTGGAGACCAGAGCCCTGGTCGCTTTAAACAGATCATTCGCCGGGTATCTTTTGCAGTAATCATCCAGGTGGTAATGGATTGCAGCGTAATCCGTCTGTGCCATCGCCGCGTTTCTCCACCCCGCCCCCGACAGAAACCCCGTTACCCAGGCTTCAAGCTGGCCAACCTGCTCGCTGTTCTCTGCTCTTGCCTGTGTCCACGACTGGCATGACACGGAATGGTAGCCGTACAAAATGAACGTCTCCGGATTACTTTGTGAAGGGGAATACGGCGTCGCATCCGGCGGGCTGTTGGAATAGGGGTTGAAGTTCAGTTTGCCGGCTGCGGCAGCGCTCGGGGTTTCCGCCGCTGGGAGCGGTGCTCTGAGCATGGCCCAGCCGATGCCGACCAGTACGCCGTCGCGGAATATATACGGCGTGAACTCATCATCGGTAATCAGGGCATCGGCCTGGTAGCTTGAGCGATAGTAATAGACTTCAACAGTGGAATTACCATCGATATACCTGTCTGGGACTTTCCTTGAGGCGGTGTCGAGGTAGGCCTGCGTGGGCTCCAGTAGCGAGAGCACCTGTTGTCTGCTGTCTCCCAGATTGACCTGGCCCTTCACCTGGTCGTAGCTGGCGACGCTGCGGCCAATATCATTGGTGGTGCAGGCGGACATGGCGGCCAG
>JAHEBL010000208.1 GCA_024642265.1 Haliea sp.
AAAAGGACCTGGAGTATACGGTGATGACAGCCCCCTTTCGCGGCCGTATTGCCCAGCGCGATGTGGAGAACTTCGAGGAGGTGCTGGCCAAGCGCACTGTTTTCTGGCTGCAGAATATCGACCAGCTTGACGTTGTCATCAACCTGCCGGAATCGGTGGTGCGCAGTATTCGCGGCGGCGTGAGCAGGGACGGTGTTGATGGTAAGGGACATACCAACCCGGCGGTGCGTGCCACCGCCCAGTTCGAGGGCCGCGATGACCAGACCTTCACGCTCAGGCCCAAGGAGGTAGCCACCAAGGCGGACCCGCAGACCCAGACCTTCCGGGCCACCTTCACCATGCCTGCACCGACCACTTTCACCGTCTTGCCCGGTATGACGGCGACCGTATTACTGGATCTGAGTGAACTGGTTGCCCAGGATAGTGTGAGATGGGTTCCGGCCCGGGCCGTGCAGGCAGATGCAGGTCTCGACCCGAGGGTATGGGTGCTCGACCCTGCGACCATGACTGTCTCCTCGAGTGCAGTGTCGATCGGACGTATGTCTGGCAGCATGATCGAGATTGTGGATGGATTGGACGGCGGCGAAGAAATAGTCGCGGTGGGTGCTCCCTATCTCGCCGAGGGGATGCGGGTGACCCGTATGGCCGAAACTGAGCAGGCGGTGCCGCGCGCGGGCGATCCGAGCTGAGCCATGCAAATAATACCGGGGTGCTTTGGCGATGAATGTTGGTGAATATTCAGTAAACAACCGGGTTATCTCCTGGTTGTTGGTGGTAATCATGGTCGGGGGCGGCCTGATTGCGTTTGAGCGAATGGGCAAGCTGGAAGACCCGGCATTTACCATCAAGTCGGCCAAGATTCTCACCCTCTATCCCGGCGCGACTGCGCGCGAAGTGCAGGAGGAGCTGACCTACCACCTGGAAGACGCTATCCAGAAGATGCCCCAGGTCAAGCGCATCAAGATGTCGGTGTCGCGCCCGGGCCTTTCGGACATCCTTATCGATTTCAAGGATGAGTACAAATCCGCTGACCTTCCCAATATCTTCGACGAGTTGCGGCGCAAGATCGCCGATGTCAGGCCATCGCTGCCGCCGGGTGCCCAGGCGCCCATCGTGCTGGATGATTTTGGCGACGTGTACGGGGTCTACCTCATGCTGACCGGAGAAGGCTACAGCTGGCGCGATCTCTACGACACGGCGGACGCAATCAAGAAGCAGCTGGTGCTGGTCAACGGCGTGCGCAAGGTGGTGATAGATGGCGAGCAGCGCGAGGTGGTTTACCTGGACATCCCGCGCAGTACGGTAGCGGAGATGGGTCTCGATCTCAGCCAGATAGGAGCCTTGCTGGGCTCACAGAACGTGGTGGTGGACGCGGGCAACGTTCAGGTCGGGGACGACTATGTCCGTTTCAGCCCCACCGGTGATTTCCAGTCGGTGCATGAAATAGGCGATGTGCTGATCAGCTCCAGTGACCGCAAGCTGATCCGCCTGAAAGACTTTGCCACCATTACCCGGGCCTATGAAGAAGTACCCAATAAAATCTACTACCTGAACGGCAAGCCCGGCCTGAGTATCGGGATTTCGATGGCGGCCGGGCAGAATGTGGTCGAGGTCGGCAGGGCAGTCGACAAGATGCTCGAGTCACTCCTGCCGGTAATCCCCATCGGCATGCAACTGGAAACGGTATACAACCAGCCCCACGAGGTGGAAAAGTCAGTGGGCGGCTTTATTATCAGCGTCGGTCAGGCGGTGGCCATAGTATTGGTGGTGCTGCTGGCCTTTATGGGGTTGCGTACGGGGGTCGTGATAGGGGCGGTGCTGCTGATCACCGTGGCGGGCACCCTGTTCCTGATGAACATCTTCGGCATCGAGTTGCAGCGAATCTCGCTGGGGGCGCTGGTTATAGCCCTGGGCATGCTGGTGGACAACGCCATCGTGGTGGCCGAGGGTATGCAGGTACGCATGGAGTCGGGAATGAAAGCCCGGCAGGCCGCAGCAGAAGCGGTTGGCAAAACCATATGGGCCCTGCTGGGTGGCACCGTGATCGGTATCCTCGCATTTTCTGCGATTGGCCTGTCGCCGGACAACACCGGCGAATTCGCCAGCTCCCTGTTTTACGTGATCCTGATTTCTCTCTCCCTGAGCTGGATAACCGCCATCAGCACCACGCCCCTGTTGTGTGCGCTGCTGTTGCAGCCCGGCAGTGGTGACGGCGGCCAGGATCGGGATCCCTATGCCGGCAAGATGTTCCAGGCATACCGGGGGGCTGTGGCAACGGCGATCAATCATCGCTGGGTCACCCTCACGGCGGTAGTGTCCATGTTTGTGCTGGCGTTCATCGGCTTTGGCGCGATCAAGGACGGCTTCTTCCCGGACTCCAGCACGCCCATATTTTTTGTGGATGTGTGGGAACCGGAGGGCGCCGATATCCGCACCAGCCGGGACGATACCCTGCGGGTCAGTGAATTTATCCGCGCGCAGCCCGGCGTTGTGCAAACCTCATCGGTCATCGGCGGTCCGCACCAACGCTTTACCCTGGTCTACGACGCCAAGGAGCCTACCCGGGTCTACGCCCAGATCATTGTTCGCACGGAGAACCGCGACCAGATTCCGGCGGCGATGGCGGCCACCCGGGAGTTCATGCAGCAGGAGATGCCCTGGACCGACCCCATTATCAAGCCCATGCGCATTGGTCCCGGGCGCGATGCCAAGATCGAGGCCCGTTTTTCCGGGCCGGACGAGGAAGTGCTGCGCCAGTTGTCTGAGCAGGCTGAGGCCATCATGCGGGCGGATCCCAATGCCACCGATGTGCGCAATGACTGGCGTTCGCCGGTGAAGGTATCGACGCCGGTGTTCAACGAGCAGGTCGCCCGCCAGTTGGGGGTTGACCGGCAGGAACTCGGGGACGCCCTTAAAATTGCCTTCGATGGCTACGATGTGGGGCGTTATCGCGACGGTAACCGCCTGCTACCCATACGTCTGCGGGCACCGGAGGAAGAGCGCAGCAATATCGATGAGGTGCGCGACATCCAGGTATGGAGCCCGGTGCTGCGCCGCACGGTGCCCGTATCCCAGGTGGTATCCGGCTACGAAACCCGCTGGGAGAATTCCGTTATCCGCGGGCGCAACCGTATCCAGACCATTATCGCCTCCTGTAATCCGGTGGATGGAATGGCCGGGCCACTGCTGCAAACCCTGTGGCCGCAGATAGAGGCTATCGAGCTGCCGCCGGGTTACGAGCTGGAGTGGGGTGGCGAGTACGAGGATTCACAGAATGCCCAGGCTGGCCTGGGCGCGTCACTGCCGGTGGGTTTCCTGCTGATGATACTCACCAGTATTTTCCTGTTCGGCAAGCTGCGCCAGCCCGCCATCATCTGGCT
>JAHEBL010000017.1 GCA_024642265.1 Haliea sp.
CGGTGGCCAGCGCCCTGATTTCCGAACAGGCCTCACTGCTGATCCAGGCCACCACCATCATCACTCTGCTGGTGTCGTCCTACATCGTGGTGCTCAACTACCCTACCCCGATTGCTATTTCGGATCGTTTGCGCAGGGATTAGCGTTTTTGGTACGCATGCATTGGGTAGCCTGGACCCCGCAAAGCACCGTGGGTAGATTTGCTGATCCCTTGCAGTTACAGCAAAACGGCTCGGATGTTTCCTGCGCCAGGCGGCGGCGAGAAGGCGGCCCGGATCGGCCATAGCTCCACAAAAAAACTCGGCTGCTGCGCAACTCGACCAAAATTGCTGCGCAATTTTTGGGACTCGAACAGTGCTCGCAGAAAGCCCCGAGTTTCTTTGTGGAGCTAAACATGGCCCGATTGATCCGGGCCGCCTTCTCGCCACCGCCTTCCCATTGAGCATGAAATTTTTCTGCCGCTGCTCCACCTCTTTCTAAATGACGATCAGAGGTGGTGCCGGCGGGGTCCCCAAAATCGATTAGGCCATGTTTAGCGGAGCAAACCCATTCGGGGCTTTCTGCGAGGACTGTTCGAGTCCCAATTTTTCGCGAAGCGAAAAATGGTCGAGTTCCGCAGCAGCCGAATGGGTTTGCGGAGCTATGGCCGATTTAGGGGACCCCGCCGGCACCACCGTTTTTCAAAAACCAAAACCAAAAAAAACCGGCACGAAGCCGGTTTCTTTCGAAGCAGGAAAAAGACTACAGCTTGGCTTCCAACTCGGGCAAGGCGTTGAACAGATCTGCGACAAGACCGTAGTCCGCAACCTGGAAGATAGGCGCGTCCTCGTCCTTGTTGATCGCCACGATCACCTTGGAGTCTTTCATACCGGCCAGGTGCTGGATTGCACCGGAAATGCCGACAGCGATGTACAGGTCCGGAGCGACGATCTTGCCGGTCTGGCCGACCTGCATGTCGTTAGGTACGAAGCCCGCATCCACGGCCGCGCGGGACGCGCCGATGGCGGCACCCAGCTTGTCGGCGATACCGTCGAGCAGCTTGAAGTTTTCACCATTCTGCATGCCGCGACCACCGGAGATGACAATCTTGGCGGAAGTCAGCTCGGGCCGGTCGGAAACAGCAACCTCTTCACCGACGAAGGATGAAAGACCCGCGTCGTGAACGGCGCTGACTGCTTCGATAGTGGCTGAGCCGCCCTCGGCCGGTGCCGCATCGTAAGCTGTAGTGCGCACGGTGATGACTTTCTTGGCGTCAGTGCTTTTCACTGTAGCGATGACGTTACCCGCGTAGATCGGGCGCTTGAAAGTATCGGCTGATTCCACCGAGGTAATCTCGGAGATTTGCGCGACGTCCAGCAGGGCAGCTACCCGTGGCATGATGTTTTTACAATTGGAAGTGGCGGGCGCGATGATGTTGTCGTAGGCAGCGCCAACTTCTGCTATCAACAGGCTGACGTTTTCCGCCAACTGGTGTTCGTAGGCGGCGTTGTCTGCCACCAGCACCTTGCCCACGCCGGGGACCTTGGCGGCTGCATCTGCGGCGCCACCGCAATTCGCGCCAGCGACAAGAATGTCGATCCCGGCGCCCATGGCCTGTGCAGCGGCTACCGCATTGAGTGTGGCAACTTTAAGGCTGCTGTTGTCGTGTTCTGCAATTACCAGAGTGCTCATCAGATTACTTTCGCCTCGTTCTTCAGTTTGTCGACCAGTTGCTCCACATCAGCAACCTTGATACCTGCCTTGCGCTCGGCCGGCGGCTCTACCTTCACCTGCGTCAGGTGAGAGGTAACCGCAACACCGAGATCTTCCGGTGTATATACGTCCAGCTGCTTTTTCTTGGCTTTCATGATGTTGGGCAAGGAAGCGTAGCGCGGCTCATTCAGGCGCAGGTCGGTGGTGACGATGGCCGGGAGGTTCAGGCTAAGGGTCTGCAGGCCGCCGTCCACCTCACGGGTGACGTTCAATTTGTCGCCGTCCACCGATATTTCGGAAGCAAACGTACCCTGGGGCATGTTGGCCAAAGCGCCCAGCATCTGTCCGGTTTGGTTGTTGTCACCATCAATGGACTGCTTGCCGAGAATAACCAGTTGGGGCTGCTCTTTGTCGACCACGCCTTTCAGCAACTTCGCGACCACCAGCGGCTCGACCTGGCCATCGGTTTCCACCTGGATTCCCCGGTCGGCGCCCAGCGCCAGCGCGGTGCGAATCTGCTCCTGGCAGGATTTGTCGCCAACTGAAACGGCGATCACTTCAGTAGCGGTGCCCGCCTCTTTCAGGCGCACGGCCTCCTCTACAGCGATTTCACAGAAGGGGTTGATAGCCATCTTGACGTTGTTCAGGTCAACATTACTACCATCGGCTTTCGCACGAACCTTGACGTTGTAGTCAACAACGCGTTTAACGGCTACAAGAACCTTCATGGATTCTCCCTAGTTTTTCAGGTGGGTAATCAAGGCACAGTCACTTGAAGTGGGCTGCGTCAGCGTAATTTCGGCTGGGTATGATGCCGACTAAAGTACGGCGGGTCAATAGCGGCCCGGCACTGCTCGAAGCGCGTTTACCCCTGATCACAGCGCCTGGCGGGCATCCGCAATTATGGCTTTTTATCCATAAAAATTATATACTTGCGCCCCTTCTATACGCCGCCGCCCGCACGGGACCCGGCGCTTCCCCACCGAGCTAGAGAGGACAGGATTGTGGATCGAGAATCTATGGAGTTTGACGTTGTTATTGTGGGTGCAGGACCTGCCGGACTCTCCGCTGCCTGCCGCATAATGCAACTGGCCAAGGAAAGGGAGCAGGAAATCACGGTTTGTGTGGTGGAGAAAGGCTCCGAGGTGGGCGCACACATCCTGTCTGGTGCGGTGCTGGAACCGCGCGCGTTGAACGAATTATTTCCCGACTGGAAAGAACTGGGAGCCCCATTGAATACCCCGGTGAAGGAAGACAAGTTCTTTTTCTACCTCAGCGCCACCAGGGCGATCAAGCTCCCCAACTTCTTCATCCCCAAACCCACTCATAATGAAGGCAACTATATCGTCTCCATGGGTAACGTCTGTCGCTGGCTGGCGGAACAGGCAGAAGGCCTCGGCGTTGAGGTTTACCCCGGATTCGCCGCGGCGGAGGTTCTCTTTCACGAGGATGGCCGCGTAAAAGGTATCGCCACCGGGGACATGGGCGTCAGTGCCACTGGTGAGCACAAGGACAGCTACATGCCCGGCATGGAACTGCATGCCAAATACACGCTGTTCGCCGAGGGCTGTCGCGGTCACCTGGGCAAGCAGTTGATCGAAAGGTTTTCGCTGGACGCCGGCAAGGATCCGCAGCACTACGGTATTGGTATCAAGGAAATCTGGGAAATCCCGCCGGAAAAACACCAGCAGGGCCTTGTCATCCATGGCCTGGGTTGGCCGTTGAGCGAGACTGGTACAGGTGGCGGGGCATTTATGTACCACGCCGATAACAACCAGGTGTATGTCGGCCTGATCGCCGATCTCAATTACAGCAACCCGCACATGAGCCCTTTCCAGGAGTTCCAGCGCTGGAAGCACCAGGCGGAAACGGTTAAATACCTCGAGGGTGGCACCCGCATCGTCTACGGTGCAAGGGCCATAACCAAGGGCGGTCTCAACTCGCTCCCGCGCATGTACTTCCCCGGTGGCCTGTTGATCGGCTGCGATGCCGGCACCCTCAACAGTGTCAAGATCAAGGGTAACCACACTGCGATGAAAAGCGGCATGCTGGCGGCTGAGTCCGTGGTCGAGGCCCTGGCCCAGGGCGACGCAGCACCCGCAGACCTGGCCTCCTATGCGGTCAAACTTGAGGCTTCGTGGCTGCACAAGGAACTCTATACAACCCGTAACTTCTCCGGATTCATGCACAAGTTTGGCATCCTGCTCGGATCCGCCATGGTCTGGATCGACCAGAACATCTTTGGCGGCAAGTTGCCCTTCACCCTGAATGATTCCAGGCCGGACTACGCCGCCATGAAGCCTGCGGCCGAGAGCAAGAAAATTGATTATCCCAAGCCGGACAACAAAATCAGCTTTGACCGCCTGTCTTCGGTGTTCCTGTCGAACACCAATCACGAGGAGGACCAGCCCTGTCACCTGACCCTGCTGGACCCGGCTATACCCCTGGCAAGCAACCTGCCGATGTACGATGAACCCGCACAGCGCTACTGTCCCGCCGGGGTTTATGAAATTGTCGAGGATGCCAGCGGCAAGCGCTTCCAGATAAACGCCCAGAACTGCGTCCATTGCAAAACCTGCGATATCAAGGATCCCGCCCAGAACATCACCTGGGTGACCCCTGAAGGATTCGGCGGCCCCAACTACCCCAATATGTGATGCATGCCGCGCGCTGCCGCTAGGGTTGCGGCAGCAGTGCGAAGTGGTAGTCCCCACTGCTGAGCGTGGGGACCCCGTCGCGGTCCGTCGCCAGATCCACCAGCCGGTACCAGGCGGGTCTGGACAACAGGGCGGAGAGGCCATGATCAAGCCTCAGTGCGGGAATCTCCCCGAGCGACGGTTCAAAAAACAGCGCATGTTGTTCGCCAATCTGCACGGTCTTGCCGGTGTTGAGCGTAGCCTGCAGCAATGCACTTTCGCCCTCCGGCACCGGCGACACATCCGTGACAATCAGTGGGTGAAGCTCAACGGATATTCGCCATTTCTCGGCGGGGGTGACAAGGTAGTAGTCGCCGTCGTCCTCGCGCCGCAGGATGCTTGCAAAGAGCCGCACCAGTGACTCCCGCCGGATAGGACTTCCGTCGTGATACCAGCAGCCGTCAGCGGCTATACGTATAGGGATATCACCCGACAGTTCAGGGTTCCAGAGGTGCAGGGGCGGAGAGTCGAAATTCCGACGCCTCACCTGTTGTTCGATACCCTCCAGTGCATCGGCCATCGCGTCCCCTCCGGCCGGACACACCCGGCCTCGTATCACAAGCGTAATGTCCCGGCGCCGGCCACCGCGGCGTCCGGATCATCAAAATTGATGGCGCTTCAGGCGCAGTCGCCGATCAAGCGCACATTGATGACACCGTCCAGCCCGCGCATTTTCGCCAGTACTTCGTCGCTGACATGGGTGTCGATATCAATCAGGTTGTAGGCAACCTCGCCGCGGCTTTTGTTCAGCATATCAATCACATTGATGTTTTCATCCGCCAGAATTGCCAGGACGCTGCCCAGGATCCTGGGCACATTCTCGTTGCTGACGGACAGGCGACAACCACGGACCCGCTCAAGTTCGAGTGTGGGAAAATTGACCGAGTTGCGGATGTTGCCGTTCTCGAGAAAGTCCCGCAATTGCTCCGCGGCCATGATGGCACAGTTATCCTCTGCCTCATCGGTGCTGGCACCAATATGCGGCATGAGAATAACATCGGGGCGGCCGATAAGAGCCGGTGATGGGAAGTCTGCGATATACCTGCGCAACTTCCCCGCATCCAGCGCCTTGACCAGGTCGTCCTCGTTGACGATTTCCTGGCGGGCGAAGTTCAGCAGGCAGGCTCCCGGACGCACTGCTCCGAGCAGCTCGGCATTCACCAGCCCGCGGGTTGAATCCAGTACCGGCAGGTGCAGGGTTATATAATCACAGCGTGCGAACAGTGCGGACAGCGTATCGGCTTTGCGCACCTTGCTGGAAAGTCGCCACGCCGCCTCTACCGAGAGGGCGGGATCGTAACCAACAACTTCCATACCCATGGTCAGTGCCATCTCGGCCACCATCGATCCAATCGCTCCAAGGCCCACTACACCCAGCGTCTTGCCAACCAGCTCATTGCCCTTGAACTGCTTCTTCTGGGCTTCCAGGGTGCGGTGCATCTCCGCTTTGTCGGTCATGCCCGCCAGGGTATCGACATAGCGAATCCCCTCGACGATACCGCGTGACCCGAGCAGCATGGCAGTCGCCACGAGTTCCTTGACCGCATTGGCATTGGCACCCGGGGAGTTGAATACGGGTATACCACGGCGTGTACATTCCGCGACTGGAATGTTGTTTACCCCGGCCCCGGCGCGGCCAATCGCCAGCACTGAATCGGCGATATCGTCGGACTTGAGCTGGTGACTGCGCAACAGGATTGCGTCAGGATGGGAAAATTCGCTGGCGATCTCATAACAGTCGCGGGGCAGTCGTTCCAGCCCCTTGACTGAAATCTGGTTCAGCGTGAGTACCTTTCTGGCCATGCTTACCTCAAAATAACATCTTACATTACGGAAATATCTGCACTCTCGCGCAAGCCACGTTGATATTCACTGTCCACCAATGACGAGTATTCGCTGCTCAACTGGCGCTGCAGCGATATCTGGGCAGCTGCCTCCAGGGCCTCGAGACTGCCAGGGTTTACCCTGACCAGGGATACCACCTGGGCGTCACCCGATGGGGTCATTACGAAATCGACCAGTGTCTGGTCCTGCGCCGGCACTGGCATTTCAAACGCCCTGGCCAGCACCTCCCGCGGCACGGCACCATTGCGCCTGTCGGCTCCCAGCTCTACCTGCCAGGTATAGCCGGCGTCTGTCGCCAGCTGCTCGATACTCGCGCCGGAGGCGAGTTCCTGCACTATCCGATCCGCTTCCGCAGCCACCATTGTCCGGGCCGTCTCTTCAACAATAATTGCCGCGATTTCATCGTGCACATCTGCCAGCTCTCGCAGCTGTGGCGGGTTGTGCTTGCGCATGTGCAGGACCACGAACTTGTCTTCGCCAAGTTCAATGACATCGCTGTTATGACCCGCTTCCATGACTTCCTCGGAAAACGCCGCGCCCAGCAGAGCCGGATTGGCAAACAGGCCTTCCGCCTGGTCACGCGCCACAGGTTCGCTGCGCTTGACTTCCAGATCCAGTTCGCTGGCGGGCCTGTCGAGATTCTCAGCGTTGAACACCAGGTCTTTCAGGTTCTCCACCACGAGCAGCAGGTCGGTACGGGCCTGGGCAGTCTGCAGCTGCTCTTCAAGCTCGGGACGCAGCTCGTCGAGACCGGGCGCGCTGCCCTCCCTGCGTTCGGTGACCAGTATCAAATGGGTACCGGCATCCGTCGTCACCGGCGCGGACAGTTCGTTAACGGCGAGGGCGGCCACCGCCTCTTCCATTTCTGCAGGGAAGGCATCCCCGCTGGAGAAGCCCAGGTCACCGCCACTGGCTGCCGAGCCGACATCGTCGGAAAACTCTGCTGCCACTTCACTAAAAGCGCTTCCACCTGCCAGCTTTGCCTGGGCGGCCGAGATCCTCTGCTGCAGTGCAGCGGCATCTTCGCCCTCGCGCGCCTCAAACAGGATATGGGAAACGCGATTTTCCGTCTTGTACTGGGTGTTCTCGATTGCCAGCTGGTAGGCCTCGAGCACCGCGCTCTCTTCCACCGGTTGCCTGAACAGATCCGGCGTGAGCTCTATATAATCGAGTTCAACCGACTCTGACGTGCGGAAGTCGTCCTGGTGTTGTGCGTAATAGGCGCTGATCTGTTCCTCAGTAGCTTCCTGCTGGTCGATAAATGTTTGCAAGGGAATGGTCAGGTAGCGAAGATCGCGCTGTTCGGCATCCACTCGCGCATTCAGGGCCAGCTCCAGAGGCGTGGCAAACTCGCTGCCGGCGAGCCCGCTGCGCAGCTGGGCAAGGGCGATGTCTTCGCGCAGCGTTTCTTTGAAATATGCGGGGGTATAGCCGGCACTTGACAGCACACTGCTGAACATCTGCGGCGAAAATTCCCCTTCGATCCGGAACTGCTCCATGCTGCCGATCGTGCTGCCTATCTCCCGATTGGAAACGGCGAGATCCATCGACTCGGCAGACTGCATTAACAGCTTCCGCCCAATCAGGGAGTCAAGCGCCTGGCTGGCGATCACCTCGTCATCCAACAGGGTCGGATCGAAATTGTTACCCATCATCGCGATCAAGCGACGCTTCTGGGTATTAACCGCCTGCTGCAACTCCTGCGGGCTTACTTCCTCGCCGTTCACCTCGGCGACACCGCCGCCACCGCCACCGACAAGAATGGATTCAATACCAAATATTGAAAAAGAAATAACTATCAACCAGACCACAATCTTGATGGCCGGTCCCTGCACATTCTGCCGTATGTTCTGAAGCATGGATATTTACTCCGGGAAACTAAAAAAAAAGCGCACCGGGTGAGTGCGCCTTTCTGTGTGTTCTGGATTTCACTTTTAACCCGGCCGCAGTTCTTTAACAGCGCAGCCGATTGGGCCGTGAAACCCCCTCCCTCGACTCAGGAGTTTACAGCGTCCTTCAACGCCTTGCCGGCCTTGAAGCCAGGTACGTTGGAAGCCTTGATTTCGATTGTTGCGCCGGTCTGCGGGTTACGGCCACTACGAGCACTGCGGTGCTTTACAGCGAATGTGCCGAAACCAACCAGGGATACCTGGTCACCTTTTTTCAACGCGTCTGTAATGCTTTCTACAACTGCATCAAGGGCACGGCCAGCAGATGCTTTTGGAAGGTCTGCGGCAGTTGCGATTGCATCGATCAATTCAGTTTTATTCACACTTATCCCCTTGGTAGGTAAAAAATAATGGTCATGGTTTCAACACCCCGGAGTACAGTCTGGTTTTATAAACCCCGGGACAATTCGTTGTCGGGCGTCACGCCCAGCCTGGAATGGCATCATAGATTGCAAACTGGTGTGGACCCCGATGTTCACGGTTATCACAAAAACACCGCTGTAATCGAACGCACGACTTTATACCAGACCTCAGATAGCGGTCAACATCGAAGCGGCCAGTTAGTGGGTATTTATCCGATTTTTTTCGTCCTGCTCGTCATCCGGGCCGGTTCCCACCGAGCCCGCGCGAAATTCCTCGTCGCTCAATGGCTGCGGCATGGACTCGAGGGCAATTGCGAGCACCTCATCTATCCATTTCACCGCGCGAATAGTCAGGTGCTCCTTGATGTTATCCGGCACTTCCTTGAGATCGCGTTCGTTCTCTTTCGGTATAATCACGGTCTTGATGCCACCGCGTCGCGCCGCGAGCAGTTTCTCCTTGAGTCCGCCAATCGGCAGCACTTCACCGCGCAGGGTGATCTCGCCGGTCATTGCGACATCAGCACGCACCGCAATGTTGGTAAGAACGGATACCAGGGCCGTGCACATCGCGACCCCTGCACTCGGCCCGTCTTTCGGCGTGGCGCCTTCGGGGACATGGAAGTGGACGTCGTGTTTTTCATGGTATCCGGCCGGAATACCCAGCAGCTGCGACCGGCTGCGCACCACGGTGGATGCTGCCTGGATCGACTCCTGCATTACATCGCCCAGCGAACCGGTTTTCACGTAACGCCCCTTTCCTGGCAGTGCGACCGCTTCGATGGTCAGCAATTCACCTCCCACGGAGGTCCACGCCAGGCCGGTGACCTGGCCTATCTTGTTCTGCTCCTCGGCGATACCGTAATTGTACTTTCGCACTCCCAGCAGGTCGGGCAGCATTTCGGCGCTTACGGTAGTGCCTCCACTGGATTCTCCCAGGGTGATCGCCTTGACCATCTTGCGGCAAACCTTGGCGATCTCCCTCTCCAGTGCGCGCACGCCCGCTTCACGGGTGTAATAGCGAATGATATCGAGCACTGCCTCGGAACTGATGGCCAGCTCATCCTTTTTCAGACCATTCAGCCTGATCTGCTTCGGAGACAGGTAGCGCTTGGCTATATTCAGTTTCTCGTCCTCGGTATATCCGGGGATGCGGATCACTTCCATGCGGTCGAGCAGCGGCCCGGGAATATTCATGGTGTTTGACGTACATACAAACATCACATCGGACAGGTCGTAGTCCACCTCAAGGTAATGATCGTTAAATGCATGGTTCTGCTCGGGATCGAGCACTTCCAGCATGGCCGATGCCGGGTCACCGCGATGGTCCATACCCATCTTGTCTATCTCGTCCAGCAGGAACAGCGGGTTCTTTACCCCGGCCTTCGCCATTTTCTGCAGCAGCTTGCCCGGCATTGAACCGATATAGGTTCTGCGGTGACCGCGGATTTCCGCCTCGTCGCGAACGCCGCCCAGGGCCATCCTCACGAACTTCCTGTTGGTCGACCGCGCAATCGATTCACCGAGGGAGGTCTTGCCCACGCCGGGGGGGCCCACCAGACATAACACCGGGCCCTTCACTTTGCGCACGCGCTTCTGCACTGCCAGGTATTCGAGAATACGATCCTTGACTTCTTCCAGGCCGTAATGGTCTTCGTTGAGGATTTTGGCGGCATTGGCGAGGTCGTGCTTGACCTTGCTCCGCTTTGACCAGGGCACACTTACCATCCAGTCGATATAACTGCGGACAACCGAGGCCTCCGCCGACATCGGCGACATCATTTTCAGCTTGCCCAGTTCTGCGAGCGCCTTTTCCCTGGCCTCTTCCGGCATCTTCGCCTCGTCGATCCGCAGCTGCAGTTCGTCAAGTTCGCTGGGAGCCTCGTCCATTTCTCCCAGTTCTTTCTGGATCGCCTTCATCTGCTCGTTGAGATAATACTCACGCTGGCTCTTTTCCATCTGCTTCTTGACACGGCCGCGGATGCGCTTTTCGACCTGAAAAAGGTCGATCTCGGCCTCCATCAGACCCAGCAGGTGCTCGAGACGGGCGCGGATGCCCGTGATCTCCAGGATTCGCTGTTTTTCCTCGAGGTCGACACTCATGTGCGCGGCGATGGTATCTGCCAGCCTGCCGGGCTCGTCAATGCCGGTCAGCGAAGTCAGCACCTCTGCCGGCACTTTCTTGCTGAGGTTGACGTACTTTTCAAACTGGGTGATGGTGGAGCGCAGCAGGCCTTCTGCCTCGCTTTCGGGGATGTCGTCGGTGATCACCTCACGCACGCCGACTATGGCAAAATTGCCCTCGTCGTCGACGCTGTCTACGACAGCGCGGTAACCGCCTTCAACGAGCACCTTGATGGTGCCATCAGGCAATTTGAGCAACTGCAGGATGTTTGACACAGTGCCCATCTGGTAAATGTCGTCCGCCCCCGGGTCGTCGTCCGCGGCGTTGCGCTGGGCCACCAGCAGCACCTGTTTGTCATTGGCCATGGCATATTCGAGCGCCTCAATCGACTTTTCCCGCCCCACGAACAAGGGCAGCACCATGTGCGGGTACACCACCACATCTCGCAGGGGCAGCAGGGGCAGTTCGATTACAGAGGAAGAACCCATAAAACGTCTCCGGGTTGTGTAGATGATCAGGTCTTGCAACCTGTAGATGGGGACGGTTTCCGGGATTGCAAGCGCCCGGCCCCATTTTGGGTCAGTTCCGCCAACAGCTCGCCCGGCGCGAACGCCGGGTTTTACTCGTCAGTTGATGCCGCCCTTGGGGTGGGCTCATTGTTCTGGTAGACCAGCAGTGGCTCGGAGTCGCCGCGTATGACGGACTCGTCGATCACCACCTTGCTGACATCGCTGCGCGATGGGATGTTGTACATGGAATCCAGCAACACACCCTCCAGAATGGAGCGCAGGCCACGGGCGCCTGTTTTGCGTTCCATGGCTTTCTCCGCGATTGCCCGCAGGCCATCCTCGCGAAAGTCGACCTCAACCCCCTCCATTTCAAACAACTTGCTGTACTGCTTGGTCAGCGCATTCTTCGGCTCGGTAAGGATTTGGACCAGCGCATCGATGTCGAGTTCCTCCAGCGTGGCAATAACCGGCAGGCGACCGACAAATTCCGGAATGAGGCCGTACTGCACCAGGTCTTCCGGCTCCAGGTCGAACAGCAGCTCACCGACATTGCGTCGCTCGTCCTTGCTCTTGACCTCGGCGGAAAAGCCTATGCCGCCCTTCTCCGACCGATTCCTGATGACCTTGTCCAGACCGGCAAATGCACCGCCACAGATGAACAGTATGTTGGAGGTATCGACCTGCAGGAACTCCTGCTGGGGATGCTTGCGGCCGCCCTGCGGGGGCACGGATGCAACGGTACCTTCGATCAGCTTGAGCAAAGCCTGCTGCACGCCCTCCCCGGATACATCACGGGTAATAGAGGGGTTGTCGGACTTGCGCGAAATCTTGTCGATTTCATCTATGTAGACAATGCCTACCTGGGCCTTCTCCACATCGTAGTCGCACTTTTGCAGCAGTTTCTGGATGATATTCTCGACGTCCTCACCCACATAACCGGCCTCGGTCAGCGTGGTGGCATCGGCGATGGTAAAGGGCACATCCAGCAGGCGCGCGAGCGTCTCCGCCAGCAGGGTCTTGCCGCTGCCGGTCGGGCCAACCAGCAGGATATTACTCTTGCCGAGCTCGACGTCCTGGCTGCGTCCCTGGCCGTGGCGCAGGCGCTTGTAGTGGTTGTAAACCGCCACAGACAGCACTTTCTTGGCGCGGCGCTGACCGATGACGTACTCGTCGAGAATGGCGTTGATTTCCTGTGGTACCGGGAGGCTGTCCCCGCTGGATTCGCTGCTGCTTTCCTGCACTTCCTCGCGAATGATGTCGTTGCAAAGGTCCACACATTCATCGCAGATAAACACAGACGGGCCGGCTATCAGCTTACGTACCTCATGCTGGCTTTTGCCGCAAAAGGAACAATAAAGCAGCTTGCCGCCGTCACTGGAGTTGGTGGTTTTTTCGCTCATTCGGCCGCCCTACGCCCTGTGTATCAATGCCTCATCACCTTGCGTCCTACGATGATGTCTTTTACGGCTATTTGCAAGCCCCGAGGGGGCTAAAAGGTGGATAACCGGCGATTCTGCGGGCCTTTTCACAGGCCTCGCGCAGATATTCCGGGCACTTCGCGTCAGGCCTCTTTGCCAGCTCCGGGCAGGGCACGGCTGGTCAAAACTTCGTCAATCAGGCCGTATTCCTTGCTCTGGGTCGCGTTCATGAAACGGTCCCGCTCGGTATCCCGCTCAATCACCTCCAGGCTCTGGCCGGTGTGCTGCGCCATCAACTCGTTGAGCCGCTGGCGAATAATCAGGATTTCCTTCGCCTGAATCTCGATATCCGTCGCCTGACCCTGGGCTCCGCCGCTGGGCTGGTGGATCATCGTGCGGGCGTTGGGCAGGCAGTAACGCTTGCCCTTGGCGCCGCCACAGAGCAAGAAAGCTCCCATGGAAGCGGCCTGGCCGATGCACATGGTGCTCACATCAGGCTTGATAAACTGCATCGTGTCGTAAACAGACAGCCCGGCGGTGACAGAGCCACCAGGAGAGTTGATGTACAGGTGGATATCCTTGTCCGGGTTCTCGGACTCGAGGAACAGCAACTGGGCCACGATGAGGTTGGCCATGTGGTCCTCGACCGGGCCCACGACAAAAATAACGCGTTCTTTCAGCAGCCTGGAGTAGATATCGTAGGAGCGTTCACCCCGGGCGGTCTGCTCGACCACCATGGGAATCAGTCCAAGGTTATTGATTATATTCTTGTTCTGCCCGTCAAACTGAAGTGACATGTTTCCCTTCCCCTGGTTAAGGTCGATCGAGTGTGTTGTGGCCCGCTGCCATGCGCCAGTGCTCAGCCTTCGCGCTGGGCCTGGGCAAGGGCGTCCTGGTAGCTGCAGGCCTTCTCAACGATATTGGCATTCTCCAGGAGTTTTTCAACCATCTGGTCTTCCAGCACCCTTGATTCCACCGCAGCGAGTTGCTCCTGGTTGGAGTAGTAGTAGTTGATAACCTCTTCCGGGTCCTGGTAAGTGGACGCCATCTCCTCGATGGTGGCACGTACCTTGTCTCCATCCGCCTTGAGTGCGAACTTGCCGACCAGTTCCGCCAGCACCAGGCCAAGGCGCACGCGTCGCTCCGCATTCTCCTTGAACATGTCATCGGGGAGCAGTGACTTCAGGTCCAGGTCTTGCCCACCGGCACCGCCAAACTGCTGGAACATCTGGTTGCGCATTGCTTCCACCTCGCGCTGTACCAGAGCCCGCGGCACCTCCAGCGACTCATGGGCAGCGGACACGGAGTCCATTACCTGTTGCTTGATCTTGCTCTGGATAGCGTTCTTGAGCTCCCGCGCCATGTTCTCGCGCACTTCGCTGCGGAATGTCTCCAGGCCGCCTTCCTCAACGCCATACTTGGCGAAGAGTTCCTCGTTGAGCTCCGCCGGCACCAGTTCCTGCACCGCGTTCAATTTGACCTTGAACTCCACTGCCGCGCCCTTGAGCTCCTCGTTATGGTAGTCATCGGGAAAGCTCAACTGCAGGGTTTTTTCCTCTCCAGCTTTCATTCCTGCGATGCCATCTTCAAAGCCGGGAATCATACGACCGGAGCCGAGCTCCAGATCACTGCCACTGGCAGTGCCGCCGCTGAATTCCTCGCCATCCCGGGTGCCGACATAATCAATATTGACCTTGTCGCCGCTGGCGGCAGCTCTTTCCACCGCGTCCCAGGTGCCCTGTTGCTTGCGGAACACTTCAATAATGTTGTCGACGTCGGCATCGGTGACTTCCGCTACCAGCTTCTCAACCTCGAAGCCCTTGATCTCAACCACTTCGACTTCGGGGAATACCTCGAATGTGGCGATGTATTCCAGATCCTTGCCCGCTTCCAGGTTCCTGGGTTCAATCCTGGGCTGCCCCGCGGGCCGCAGCTTCTCCTGGATAACAGCCTCCTGGAAGGACTGGCTCATCACCTCCCCCAGGACTTCCTGGCGCACGCCGGCGCCAAAGCGCTGTTTCATGACCTTCATCGGGACCTTGCCCGGTCTGAATCCTGCAAGCTTCACATTGCCTGCGGCTTTCTGCAGTCTGTTATTGACCTCGGACTCGATGCGCTCTGCGGGTACGCCAACGGTCAAACGACGCTCCAGGCCTGAAGTCGTCTCAATCGAAACCTGCATGGTAATTCCTCTACTACAATCCGATAGGTGTCGAACGTCGCTAGCGTCCGTTCAATGTGGGTGTACCCGGGGGCGTTTACTACCCCCTTTAATCTGGTGCGGAAGGAGAGACTCGAACTCTCACGCCTTGCGGCACTGGAACCTAAATCCAGCGCGTATACCAATTTCGCCACTTCCGCCGTATATGAGCGCCCTGCTGCGGGCCGACATCAAGATAGAATATCTGATAGATTATCTGCATAACCGATTGATTATTCTTGAATAATGATGGGCCTTTGCCGTTGCCGGGGGCAATCACAAGGGCGCAGATTCTGCCACAAACCCCCCCCCGGTTCAACCACTTAACAGCGGGGCCGAGCCAGCAGGAATACCAGCGGCGGCGCGCCTTGCGGGGCCGCCAGCAAACCGCGCCAGCCGCGCGGCAGCAGCATCGCCTGATCCGCCACATAGGAGGCCCCCGCCACTTCCAGGCTGCCGTCCAGCACCATAAGAATCCGATAGCTCGAGCAGGCGTCGGGCCGCCAGCTAATCCCCGGCTGGATGCTAAGGCGCTGCACCTCGAAATCCGGGAAATCCGCAATCTGTTCAGCGCTGACGCCCGCTGCACTGCCAATGGACACGCTGGGCACCCCATCCGGCGGCAGCAGTCGCATCCGGGCCACGGCTGCGGGCGTGTCCCAGTGATCCTGGGTAACAACCTGCTGGGCGAAGGACAGTATCTTGCGCTCGTAACTCGCGGTCTGGAACTCGACCACGCGAACCCCATGCTGCAGCGCATGCGGCAGCAACAGCGGAATCTGTACGACGTCGCCCACCCGCAGCGGGCGCAGGGCCGTGAAGCGGTCCATCTGCTCCCGCAACTGCCTCTCCCGATCGAGGCTGGCGCTCTCCGGCGCCAGGCCCTGACCGGCGAGCGCATCAATGGACCGCCGCTCTGCCTCATATGCGGTCACCGCTGCGAGGTAATCCAGCCGGAACTGCTCACGGTCGGGGTAACGCGCTATCTGCTGCGGATCAAAGCCATAACGTATGCATCCAACCCCGTCGGGCCAGGCCTGCCGGTCGATGTGAGTTACCACATAGACCTCGCGCTTTGTTTCGTGCAGCTCGAAATAGAGATCCCCGAGCACGGGTTCAGCGCGCGGCTCAAGGATCTTCAGCAGCAGCAGCGGCTCGCCCGGTACTCCCGCAGCCTCAGCGGGCAACACCGCCTGTAGCCAGGGAATCGGCACACGGACTTCCCCGCTGGCGAAATGGCATACGCCGCGCCGCTCCGCCCCGGTGTACCAGATCTCCCGCCCCCAGGGCTTGGTCACCATTTCGGTTTGCAACAGCAGCGGGCCGCGCGGGTCAACATCCAGGAGACGGTGCCGGGCTACCCAGCGCCGGTATTGTTCGAGCACCGGTAGCGGCCCATCCTCCAGCAGGGGCTGGTCGGTGACAGCAACATTGAGCACGCCGCCGCGGAGGCAGTAAATTGCGGTCAGGGCCAGCGGGGGCGCGTTCTCATGCCAGTAAGGATCGAGCTTGAACTCTACCAGCAGCAGGCCCTCGTCCCCCTGCAGAGCCGCGCGCCAGCGGGCGTAGCACGCCAGGGGCTCACCGGTCTCGCGGGTCAGTGTCCCAGTGCCAGGTGCAGCTGCCATCATGCCACGCTCAATCAGTGAGGCAGGCGGGGTCGAACTGATACTCCCCGCGCAGCCAGCCGCTGACTTCCCGGGCCGCCGGACCTGGCAGCGCCAGGTAACGCTCAGCCAGCATGCGGCAGCGCTCCTCGCCCATCCCGGACAGCCCCAAGTGCTGAAATTCACGCCGGTTGGACTGTAACTGCCGCCACGTGAGCGGGCCAATGGCCTGCTCCAGCCAATCGTCACCCGGGCCCTCGCCTTCACTGTAGAGAGCGGCCAGGCCGGCCAGTGCCGGCAGGGACAAAAGACCCTGGTTCATTTGATTGCACAGATGCCCGGTGAGCAGTGTGGCCGGCAGCGCCTCGCGTCCCGACAGGTGGTCGAGGTAGAGGAAATTGCTGCGCACGGCGCCATCATTCACCGGGTAGTTGTCCCACAGCAGCACCGGCCTGCGTAACTGGCCACAGATGCGCTCGATGTCGGACCGGCAGATGGTGTCTGAGCAGACACGGTTACCGGTCCAGAATATATCCACACCAGCCGGCAGTTCCCTGCCGAGTTGCGGCCAGTACCCGGCGGGCATCAGCCCGAAATGCTTTTCCAGCACGGGGTCAAAGGAGTAGTAGGTCGGGCACACGATCACTCTCACCCCGGGCGACCAGGCCACGACGTCTGCCACTATCTCAGCTTGTCGGCTGGCCAGCTCATCGAGATCACCGGGCATGTCATCAAACAGGATAGCCAGCAAGGGCGCCTCCAGCTCCGCCAGCCGCGCCACTTTGCGCCTGAGTTGCTCGCGCTGGACCGCCCCGTACTGCCGGTACAGGGCAAAGGGGGACAGACCGACGCCCCAGTAAACACCCTGCCGGCGGTAGGCCGCGGACAACTCCTGCAGCTGCCGCCACTCGGCGGCAGGCCAATCGCACTGCCACTGTTTGCGCAGGAAGGGGTCTGCCTTGGGACAGTAGAGACTTGTGTTCAGGCCGGCCCGGGCCAGATAGCCGGCATAGGCGAGGCGCGTTTCAAAGGTCCACGCCCGACCGTAAAACCCCTCCAGAACGCCGGTCAGAAACCCGCTGGCTGATGGCATCGTCACCCCGATAGCGCTAATGGAAATAAAAACCTATTTCTATATATCAAAAAAAGCTAAAAAAACGTCCAACCGGGCATGGCAAAATGAATTTGTTGGGCGATACTTAAGTCGTGGTTGCCTATCCCCTGGAATAACCGGGTGGCCGCGGGAGTAAACCCAATGCTCCCTGAGGGAAGAAATTCCTTTATGTTTCACTCCTAATGGTCTTCTTGGGTCCCTTTCGGGACCCATTTTTTTTGCGTTATTTTATTTAATATCAACTAGTTATGCGCCATACCCATAAACTACATCAAGAGTTGGGCGCTACATTGTGTGGGTTGGGCGATCCGAGGACAGCGAACCCGCCAGATGATTTTCAATCTTGGCGTTGGCGCTGGCATCCTGCTGGCTGAACTGCACGCCGATACCGGCGGTGCGGTTACCCTGGGCACCCCGCGGGGTGACCCACACCACCTTTCCGGCTATCGGGATTTTCTCGGGCTCGTCCATGAGGGTGAGCAGCATGAACACTTCATCGCCGATATCATAGGTTTTGTTGGTTGGAACGAAGAGGCCCCCGTATTGCAGAAACGGCATGTAGGCGGAATACAGCACTGCCTTGTCCTTGATGGTCAGGGACAGAATACCGTTGCGGCTGTTTTGTCGTTCGTCGTTCATGGATGAGCGCCCGTCTGGTTGCCCCCGATATTATCACCAAGCCTTCCTTCGCCCAACATTCTCTGTACTTTTCCCAATAAAGCATCGAGCAACAACTGCGGGTTGGGGTTCGAACCGGCGCCGATTGCCCGCTGTATTTGCCTGATTTCATCCAGCAGCCGAAACCCGCCCTTTGCCGGTGCGCTGGCAAGCTCGTGCGCCCCGAGGTTGCGCAGGAGAGACTGTATACCCTCCACCAGCTGCGCCAGTGCCCGGTCCAGTTCCTCATTGGCAAGGGCGGCCGCCAGCGCCGTCACCCCCACCCGCCCGGCAAACACCCCTTGCAATGCCTGCCTTACCAGCTGCAATCGTTCGGCGCTCTCGTCGCCGTACAATCGCGCGGCCAGCAGCGGTCGCCCGCCCGCCAGGTCCAGCAACTGTTGGCTCTGCTCGCGCTCCCCACAGACCCTGTCCAGCCATTCCAGGCTTTGCTGCGCGGTGGGAAGCGCGGGCCTGAGCAACTGGCAACGGGAACGGATGGTGGCGGGCAAACCGTGCAGTCGATGGCAGACCAGCACCAGGTAGGTATTGGCGGGCGGTTCCTCCAGCACTTTGAGCAGGGCATTTGCCGCGTTGGTGTTCATGCTCTCCGCGGGCGAGATCACCACCACCTTGCGCAGGCCGAAACCCGCCGTCCTGTTGGCGAAGTCAACAATCTTGCGGATCTGGTCAATTTTGATGACCCGGCTATTGCCCTCCGGCTCCATCCAGCGAAAGTCCCCATGGTTACCACTGGCACTCAATTCGCAGGGATGGCATGTGCCGCAGTTAAGTCCCGCTGCCGGGCGGGCGCACAGGAGCAGGCGCGCAAGAGCCAGTGCCAGGCGTGATTTACCCGTGTCCCGGGGGCCGCTTATCAACAGTGCGTGGGGCAGCTGCCCCTCGTCGATCTGCTGATTCAGGCGCGACCAGGCATCTGCCTGCCAGGGAAGTGGGGCACTTATCTTCGAGATATCCGCTATCGCAGTCATGGGTCCGGATGCCTCACGCCCCAGCACGCCGTCAGTTCATTACAGACTTTCAGCAGTTGCCGCTGCACAGCGTCCAGTGACTGACTGGCATCGATAATGCGATAGCGACCGCTGCTTTTCTCGGCGAGTTCCAGGTAGGTGGCGCGCACCCGCTCAAAAAACGCCAGTTCCTCCCGCTCGAAACGATCCAGCTCTCCCCTGCCCTGCGCTCTCGCCATCCCGGTTGCAACGGGCGCGTCCAGCAGCAGCGTACAATCCGGCCGCAGCTGGCCCTGGACCAACTGTTCCAGGGTACTGACAGCGTTGCGATCAAGGCCGCGGCCGCCGCACTGATAGGCGTAGGTGGCATCGGTGAAGCGGTCACACAAGACCCATGTTCCAGCGGCAAGTGCCGGCTCAATACGGGTACTGATATGCTGCGCCCGGGCGGCGAACACCAGCAGTAATTCCGCCATTGCATCGACGGCTTCTTCATCCACCGCCAGCAGCAATTGCCGGACCTTCTCACCGAGCGCGCTTCCGCCCGGCTCCCGCGTCACCAGCAGATCAACACCCTGCCCGACCAGCTGTTCCTCGAGATAGGCGATATTAGTCGACTTGCCAACACCCTCGCCGCCCTCCACGGTAATGAAAAGTCCCCGGGCACTCACAGGCTAGGGTGCCTCCGGGCTGGAGCGATAGTCTTGCCTGCGCTGCAACTGGTACTTGCGAACCGCCGCCTCGTGCTCGCGCAGCGTGGTACTGAACACATGTCCGCCATCTCCCCTGGCGACAAAGAACAGTGTCGTGCCTTCCGCGGGATGCAGCGCGGCGTGAATGGCAGCCCGTCCGGGCAGTGCAATCGGGGTGGGTGGCAGACCATCAATGCGGTAGGTGTTATAGGCATTATCTTCATCGGACAGGTGTGTGCGCCGCAGGTTACCATCAAACTGGGGACCTATCCCGTAGATAACAGTCGGATCGGTTTGCAAGCGCATGCCGCGCTGCAGTCGGCGTACGAATACGCCGGCGATCTGCTCTCGCTCCTCGGGCAGACCGGTTTCCCGCTCGATGATAGAGGCCATTATCAAGGCCTCGTAAGGTGTTTCGTAGGGCAGTTCCGCCTCCCTCGCCTGCCACTCCTGCTCCAGCACGCTGATCATTTTCTGGTTGGCGCGCTGCAGCAGTTCCAGGTCGCTTGTGTGGCGGGTGTAGTGATACGTATCGGGAAAAAACAGCCCTTCCGGGTGTGTGTAGGGTTCGACCATGGCCTTTATACGCGCATCGTCCGGCCCTTCCAGTACGCCATCCAGTTCAGTCTGCGCCGCCAGGATAGCCAGTGCCTGGGCCAGGGTCACACCTTCGGGTAGTGTGACCTGGTACTGGATGACCTTGCCGCTGCGCAGCAGTTCCAGCAAGGCAGTGGCGTCCAGCGGATCCACGAGGAGGTATTCCCCGTGTTTGATTTGCTGATCGATACCGGTCCAGCGGCCATAGGCGATAAGCAGGTTTGGATTGGCCAGCACACCCTCATCGTACAGCCTGTTTGCCACCGCCCGCAGCGATTCTCCCGGCGCCACGAGCAGTGCAAGGCCGTCAGCCGGCAGCAGCAGGGGCTCCTGCCAGCGCCGCTCCACCTCCTGCAGCGCCAGGATACAGCCCAGCGTCATCAGCAATAAAACCAACAGCAGCTTGCGGATCACTGCAGCTCATCCCGGTACAGTCCGTACATTGCTGCACACACGGGGTGCTCGTTCCAGGTACGCTTACCGAAACTGGCCACCGGGCGCAGCCCAAGCAGGCTGTTACTGTAAAAAACCTCCTGTGCACTCTCCAGCTGGTCGACGGTCATGAACTCTTCCCGCACGGCCAACCCCAGGGCCGGCGCCCAACGACGCATGACGAGGTCGCGCCTGGTCCCGGCAATGCCGCAACCGTGCAACGGCGGGGTCAGCAGCTGGCCGTCGCAAACAGCGAAAAAATTCGCAGCGACAACCGATATGGGATTTCCCTGCTGGTCGAGCATCACGGCTTCATCGTAACCGGCTTCGCGGTATTCACGCGCGGCCAATACATTTTCAAGCCGGTTCAGGTGTTTCAGGCCGGCCAGCAAAGGCTGGGCAGGCCAACGCACACTGGCCAGACCCAGTCGAGCCGGGTCGGGCATGTGAGCTGTCGTCTCCTCAAGCCTGGTGGCGGTGATGATAATGCGGGGATCGGCTGGTTCCGGGGGAGCATACCCGCGCGGACCTGCCCCCCTGGTGACGGTTACTCGCAATGCGCTCCAGCGCCAGCCACGCGCGGCGCTCGCCAAGGCGGCCTGCCGCAGCTGCTGCTGCACGGCAACACTGCAGTCCGGGAACATCAGCGCGCGGCAGCCGGCCTGGAACCGGGCCAGGTGCAGTTCGCTATAAAGCGGTTCGGTGCCATTTACAAGCAGGGTTTCGAACAGCCCATCGCCAAATTCGACTCCGCGATCCGGCAGGGGCAGTGCTGTCGCTGCTACCCCGTTAAGCCAGATCACTGTATTGCCGCACACGGGCCAGGATTCGTTCGCCGATCAATCCGGCTTTGCGAACAGCAGAGAACCGTTGGTGCCACCAAAGCCGAAGGAGTTCGAAACAACACAGTCGATCGGCCTCTCCTGTGCCGTGTGGGGCACGTAATTCAGGTTGCAGCCCTCTGCAGGATTGTCGAGGTTGATGGTTGGTGGCGCCACCTGATCGCGCAGGGCGAGGATTGAAAAGATCGCTTCCACGGCGCCGGCTGCACCCAGTAAATGTCCCACCATTGACTTGGTCGAACTGACTGCAACCTGCGCAGCGGCAGACCCGAGTACGGTCTCTACCGCCCGGCTCTCGGCCAGGTCGCCCGCGTTGGTCGACGTGCCATGAGCGTTGATATAACTGATTCGATCGACCGCCACACCGGCATCCCTGATGGCGTTTGACATCGCCGCGGCGGCGCCCCTGCCATCTTCCGGCGGCAGGGTCATGTGATAGGCATCCCCGCTCATCCCAAAACCGAGGAGCTCGGCATAAATGGTGGCACCCCGTGCCTTCGCCATTTCATACTCTTCGAGCACGAGAACTCCGGAGCCGTCGCCAAGCACAAAGCCGTCACGATCCTTGTCCCACGGGCGCGATGCCGCGGCTGGATCATCGTTGCGGGTGGACAGCGCCCTGGCGGCCGCAAAACCACCCAGGCCAACCGGCGTGGTTGCCATCTCGGCACCGCCTACCAGCATGACATCTGCGTCCCCGAGTGCAATCAGCTTGGCACCGAGACCGATATTGTGGGTGCCGGAGGTACAGGCGGTCACTATTGCAAGGTTAGGTCCCTGCAGGTTGTACATCACCGACAGGTTGCCCGAGATCATGTTGATGATGGAGCCGGGCACAAAAAAGGGCGAAATCTTGCGCGGCCCGGAAGTCCTGATTATCTCGGCATTTTTCTCGATCTGGCCGATACCGCCAATGCCGGAGCCTATGGCGCAGCCCACTCGCGGGGCCAGTTCCTCAGTGATCTCAAGACCGCTGTCGCGCATTGCCTGGATGCCGGCGGCCATTCCGAACTGAACGAACTGATCCATCTTCCGGGCATCCTTGACTGGCAGGTAGCCGGAGATATCAAAGTCTTTGACACTCGCGCTGAAGCGGGTGCTGTATGCAGAAACATCGAAACTGTCGATGAGTGCAGCTCCGCTCTTACCTGCAAGAATCGCCTTCCAGGTTTCCTCCACTGTATTGCCAAGTGGGCTCAGCATGCCCATGCCTGTAACAACGACTCTTCTGCCAATCAACACGCTGACTCCTTTTTGGCGCGATTAAATTGCTGCCAAATTCCCGCCAACTCACGGGACATAAATAAGAAAAGCCGCTCTATCGAAAATAGAAACGGCTTTAGAGTGCTACCGAGGAAGGTTGATCAGGCGAGGTTTTCAGTAATGTAATCAATCGCCAGTTTTACAGTGGTGATTTTCTCGGCTTCCTCATCGGGAATTTCTGTTTCGAACTCTTCCTCCAGGGCCATCACCAGTTCGACGGTATCCAGAGAATCGGCACCCAGATCCTCGACAAAAGAGGCCTCGGTCTGCACTTCTTCTTCTTTTACGCCAAGTTGTTCCGCCACGATTTTCTTAACGCGTTCTTCAATGCTGCTCATGATTATTCTCTGCTCCTGAAATTAGTGCTGAATCAAACCCGATTAACCGGCCTGAGCGCGCAGTTTACTCTGTTTTGTCAAAGAGGTTAAAATTTTTTTTGAAACCCCGCTCAAGCCTGTTTTTTATTCTTTTTTTTCAAGAAGTTATCCCATGTACATACCGCCATTTATATGCACAGTCTCGCCTGTTATATACGCGGCTGCATCACTGCAAATAAAGCCCACCAGCGCGGCAATCTCCTCCGCCGCGCCCAGCCTCCCCAGCGGAATCTGCCCCAGCATCAGTGCGCGCTGTTCCTCCGACAACTCCCTGGTCATATCCGTATCGATAAAGCCTGGGGCGACACAGTTCACCGTGATAGAGCGCGAGCCCAGCTCGCGGGCCAGTGCACGGGAAAAACCCTCGGCCCCGGCCTTGGTGGCCGCGTAATTCGACTGGCCCATATTGCCCATCGAGCCGACGACCGATGTGATATTGACGATCCTGCCCCAGCGCGCCTTGGTCATACCCCGAAGACAGGCCTTGCTGACCCGGTAAAGTGCGGTGAGATTGGTTTCAATGACGTCGCCCCACTCATCGGCTTTCATTCGCATCAGGATGTTGTCCCGCGTGATTCCCGCATTGTTCACCAGCACAAGTGGCGCGCCGAACTTCTCGTTGATCGCCTTTATCACCGCGGTCACGCTCTCGTCGTCGGCGACGTCGAGGGCCATGCCGCAACCGCTATTACCTGACTCGTGCAGATAGGCCGAAATCCTGTCGGCACCGGCATCGGTAGTAGCCGTGCCAACAACGATGTAGCCGGATGCTGCCAGGTTCTGCGCAATAGCCTTGCCGATACCTCTACTGGCACCGGTAACCAATGCCACTCTCTTTTCCTCGGTCATGGGTTTTACCCTCTTTATTAGTGTTCGGCGTTATTGTTCGGTGAGCGCTGTCAATGTGTTCAGCAGGTCATCGGGTTCCTCCAGCGAAAAACACTGGAGGGATTTGTCGATACGACGGACCAGGCCGCTGAGCACCTTGCCGGGCCCGCATTCGACAATGTTGATGGCGCCGGAATTTACAATTGTTGCCACGCAGCGGGTCCATTGCACCGGGCTGTATATCTGCTCCACAAGCAGTTCGCGAATCCGCCCGGGGTCCTGCTCAGGCGCGGCGTGTACATTGTGCACCACCGGTATTTTCGGGCTGCTGATCGTGATACCTGCGACGACCTCCGCCAGACGCTCACCGGCGGGTTTCATCAATTGCGTATGGAAAGGCGCGCTCACCGGCAGAGGCATTGCCCGCTTGGCTCCCGCCTCCTTGAGTCGACCAATGGCCTCATCCACCGCGCCGGTATGACCTGCGATTACCACCTGGCCGGGAGAATTGAAGTTGACCGCGCTGACCACACCGCCGGAAGCGGCGGCGGCGTCGCTGCAGATGCGATTGATGGCTTCATCCTCCAGACCGATGATGGCGGCCATCGCCCCTTCACCGACAGGTACCGCCGTCTGCATGAATGCGCCGCGCTGTTGCACCAGTTGCACTGCGTCGGCAAAACCCAGGGCGCCAGCGCAAACCAGAGCGGAAAACTCGCCCAGGCTGTGGCCCGCCATTATCCCGGGAAGCGGACCGCCCTGCTCAAGCCAGGCTCGCCACAGGGCCACACTCGATGTCAGCAAAACCGGTTGCGTGGTTTCGGTGAGGTTCAGCGCTTCCTGCTCGCCATTCTGGACCAGATCCCACATGTCGTACCCCAGCACAGCGGACGCTTCGGCGAATGTATCGCGTACCGCATGGAAGCGCTCATGGGCGGCTGCCAACATGCCCACTTTCTGGGAGCCCTGGCCCGGGAACACAAATGCGATCAGATTTTCTGGCATGTTTTACTCCTGCTTACTGGCTACAGTAGATGACGATAGCTGGGAATCGAGCGGCTGCGCGACATCGCAAAAGTGTAGCGCACGGGGCCGGATCGGCGCGGAAACAGCTGGGCCGATGTGTTTGCAAACCGATAAGACCTGCCTGCCGGGATCGACTGGACTTGCTGTACGGGCACCGAGTGGCGCGGGGCTGGGGAAACTGCGGGGGGTTTTGAACCCCCCGCAGCCTGGTTCGGGCCAGCCAAACCGTAACCGGAATCGGCGGGACACCGCTGACCAGGGGTATTAGTCTTCGTTGCCGCCGTCGACGACTTTCTTGCCGCGATAGAAGCCATCAGCGGTTACGTGGTGACGACGGTGCGTTTCACCGGATGTCTGGTCTACCGACAGGGTCGGCCCGGACAGTGCGTCGTGCGAGCGGCGCATGCCGCGACGTGAACGCGTTTTCTTACTTTTCTGGACAGCCATGACTGACTCCTAGGTTTTGCTGCCGGGCTTCAACTGCGCCAGCACGTTAAACGGATTCGGTTTAGACTCCGGGACGGCTTCCCCTGCGGGGGCCTGCCCGGCGTTAAAACTGGACAAAATTTGTTGGCACTCTTCTGTGTCGTGATAGCTGAAGGAAGGGAGGGCCAGTATTAATTCGTCCTCGACCACTTCCCACAGCATGCAGGCCTCTTCCTCGACTATCAGGGGCTCCAGGTGACGCGGAAGATGGGCGGCCTGTTCATCGGTCCAGACCACGGCCAGCGTATTTTCGCAGGCCAGGGTCTTTGGCAATCGCTCAAGGCAGCGCTGACAGCTTACCGCCACCTCGGCGCTTAACGCCAGGTGGATCAGGTACCTGTTTTCCTCGTCCCGGGTGAACGATAATTCCGCCTGGATCGCCCCGTCGTCATCGGCTAAAAGTGCGCGAAAACGCGGTAAATCCAGTGGTTTTAGCGTTCCCCTGACACTCACGCCACGCACGGCTGCCTTGCGGACATCCAGCGTGCTCGGGAGGGGCTCACTCAACATAGGCGCGCATCATAGGGGCGGTTTCCCCCTTTGTCAAAAATATCTTTAAAATACAACCAGTTCACGCGATTACCCACAGGAACAGGAAGCCCGGATATGGACATCATTCTCGCCTCAAGCTCGCCTTATCGACAGCGCTTGCTGGCGCGCCTGCAATTGCCCTTCAGCTGCATGGCACCCAATGTGGAGGAAACACGCCGGCCGGGGGAGGCGCCGGCGGCGATGGCGGCGCGCCTGGCGCTGGCAAAAGCGCGTGCAGTCGCCCCGAGCTACCCGGATGCGCTGGTCATAGGCAGTGATCAGGTGGCCGCAATCGGGGACACTGTCATGGGCAAGCCTGGCAACCACGCGAGCGCCTTCGCGCAGCTGCGTGCAAGCGCGGGACATGAGGTCCGCTTTCATACCGGCCTGGCACTGTACTGTGCCTCAAGTGGCTTCGAACGGTTCCACGTGGAACCTTTCAGCGTCCATTTCCGCGAACTTAGCGACACCGACATAGAACGCTACCTGCACATCGAGCAGCCTTATGACTGCGCCGGCAGTTTCAAGTGTGAGGGCCTGGGTATCGCCCTGTTTGAACGCATGGAGGGTAATGACCCCACCAGCCTGGAGGGACTGCCCCTGATCGCGCTGACAGGATTGCTGGCCGAGGCGGGCCTGCCGGTCCTCGGCGTCGACAGGAGCTAGCGCCAGATTGGCAGGTCGAGCAGCTCGGGAAGCTCATCGATGATGGCCAGCGGCTCGAAAGCGGCCAGTCGCTCGCTGCCGTGCACCCCGAAACTGACCGCCACCGAGCGAACACCGGCTTCCCGGGCCATCGCCAGGTCGTACTCGCTGTCCCCGATCATTATTACCTCGCCAGCGGATTTGCCCCGGTCGGTCATGATTTCGTTCAACATCCGCGGGTGGGGCTTGGAACAGGTCTCGTCTGCGCAGCGGGTGGCCTCAAAGAAGTCGGCAAGCCCCAGCCCAGCCAATACGCGGTTCAGCCCCCTGCGACTCTTGCCGGTGGCCACGGCCAGCTCTATCCCGCGGGCGCGCAGGGCCTGCAGGGTATCCATTGCACCGTCAAAGAGCAGGGAGGCACCCCGCTCCGGCGAGCTGAAATGCTGCGAATAGGCAGTGGCAAGTGCGGCCCGGCGACCATCATCGAGGCCGGGAAAGAGCCGCGCCAGCGCCTGCGGCAGTCCCAGCCCGACAATGTCGCGAACTTCGGCCGGCGCCGGCGGTTCCAGCGCGAGCTCCGCAGCGGCGTCCCGCATGGCACTCACGATATGCTCAACGGAGTCGCAAAGTGTCCCGTCCCAATCGAATATTGCTATCATATTTAACTAGTTACGTAGTTTATCTAATATAATTTCTAATTCCGGGTCGAGCGGTGCCTCAAGCTCTAGCGGGCCCTGCCCCGGCAGCGTAATGCGCAGTGCCCGCGCGTGCAGGAACAGGCGCTGCAAACCAAGGGCCCGACACAGTGCGGCGGTGGTCTCGTCGCTGTACTTGTCGTCGCCCAACAGCGGAAAGCCGGCGTGGCGTGCATGCACCCGGATCTGGTGGGTGCGCCCGGTGACAGGCTTTGCCTCCACCAGGGTAGCCTGCTCAAAGCGCTCCACGACGGCGAACTCGGTGACCGAGTGCTTGCCCTCCCGCGCAACCCTTACCATGCGCTCTCCCGACTGCAGTACATTCTTCTCCAGCGGCGCCTCCACCACCCGCAGACTCCCGGGCCAGGCGCCCGCCACCAGCGCAAGGTAACGCTTGTCCACCTCGTCTTCACGCAATTGGCGGTGTAACTCGCGCAGCATGGCCGGACGCCGCGCAACCATGATCAGGCCGGAAGTATCGCGGTCGAGCCGGTGCACCAGCTCCAGATAACGATCGGCCGGCCGCAGCTGTCGCAGACTCTCGATCAGGCCGAAACTGAGCCCGCTGCCGCCATGAACGGCTATGCCAGAGGGTTTGTTGATGACGAGCAGGCTGTCATCTTCATAGACGATGCGTTGCTGGATCTGCTCCGCCCAATAGCGCGGCACCGGCGCCGGCTCGCTCGGCGAAGGCCGCCGCAGGGGCGGTATGCGCACCAGATCCCCGGCTGCCAGCCGGTAATCCGCCTTCACCCTGCCCTTGTTGACCCTGATCTCACCCTTGCGCAGTGCCCGGTACAGGCGTGTTTTGGGTACCCCCCGCAGCTCCCGGATCAGAAAATTGTCCAGGCGCTGCCCCACAGAGTCTTCACCCACGGTCAGGTGGTGCACCCCGGCGGGCTGGGCCGCGAGGTTTGTGTCAGGCATAAGTAGCCGAAATCATTTAATTTTCTTCCTTTTGCTGATATAGTCTCGCCGTGTGATTGCACCCGCCGCGACCAGAGACCGGCGCCGGTGACTACGCAACCCCCTGGCGATTGTTTGGACCTGCCGAAGAGAAGCACGGTTCCGCCAGCCCGATCACACACCGACTAATGGATGTCGACACGGTGTGTAGCGCGAGCTCAAAAGCGCTCGCTGCCAGCCAGACCTTACTTCAGAGCTGAGCTAAACACTGACCCCGACAACGGGTGTCGACAGTTTAATAAACCGCGCAGCAGACACTGCCGGGACAAAGAATCAGTTATTCAGATAACACAGCGTTGTCGCAGGTCTCAGGTGCTGCGACACTAGCAAAAAGGCGAAAGCAGTACCACAAAACTTTCCCTGAAACGCTGTAGCGACCGCGGCCCTGCCGCTGGTTGGCGTAGACCAAGCACCTGAGCGCCTGGAGCAGCGCGCATGGAATTCCGTCCGGGAATCAAGCAGATTCGGACGGCCTCGCGCTGGTTCCTGTCAGCCGTCCCCCCGGGGTTCGGCCCTATAGCTGATTCCTGCCCCGCCAGGCCTGTTGTAACGAGGCTAATGGCAAATCATGAAAAAAATGTTAATCAATGCAACTCAACCAGAAGAGTTGCGTGTAGCACTTGTCGACGGGCAGCGCCTGTACGACCTGGACATCGAGAACCGCACCCGCCTGCAGAAAAAATCCAACATCTACAAGGGTAAAATCACCCGGGTTGAACCCAGCCTGGAGGCCGCTTTTGTAGAGTTCGGTGCTGACCGTCACGGTTTTCTTCCTCTCAAGGAAATTGCGCGCGAGTATTTTTACCGCAAGCCCCCGAATGACGCCGAAGGGCGCATGAAGATCAGGGATGTCGTCAAGGAAGGCACCGAGATCATCGTGCAGGTGGACAAGGAAGAGCGCGGCAACAAGGGCGCGGCCCTTACAACCTTTATCAGCCTCGCCGGTCGCTACATGGTGCTGATGCCCAATAACCCGCGCGCCGGGGGCATCTCCCGTCGCATCGATGGCGATGACCGCACAGAGCTGCGCGAGGCTCTGAGCGCGCTGGAGATACCCAACGGCATGGGTGTCATCATTCGCACCGCCGGCGTCGGCCGCTCCGCAGAGGAATTGCAGTGGGACCTCAACTACCTGCTGCAATTGTGGGACGCCATTACCACGGCCAATACGGAAGTCAAAGCGCCGGAGTTACTGTTCCAGGAGAGCAACGTCATCATTCGGGCGGTGCGGGACTACCTGAGGGAGGATGTCGACCAGGTGCTGATCGACTCGGTTGATGCCTTCAGACAGGCCACCGATTTCGTCACACAGGTAATGCCCCAGTACAAGAATCGCATACGCATGTACGAGGACAGCATTCCCCTGTTCAACCGTTTCCAGATCGAGAGCCAGATAGAAACCGCCTTCCAGCGTGAAGTCAGGCTGCCATCCGGCGGGTCCATCGTGATAGACCCCACTGAAGCCCTCATTTCCATCGATATCAACTCCGCCCGCGCGACTCGCGGCGGGGATATCGAGGAAACAGCGCTGAACACCAACCTCGAGGCGGCGGATGAAATTGCCCGGCAGTTGCGCCTGCGGGATATGGGTGGGCTGGTGGTTATCGATTTTATCGACATGCTCTCCGCCCGCAACCAGAGGGCCGTGGAAAACCGCGTTCGCGATGCCCTGGCGATAGACCGGGCCCGGGTCCAGGTGGGCAGGATCTCACGTTTCGGCCTGCTTGAGATGTCTCGCCAGCGCCTGCGCCCCTCCCTTGGGGAAACCAGCGCAATCGTCTGCCCGCGCTGCACCGGCCAGGGCACCATACGTGACACCAAATCCCTGGCGCTGTCCATTCTGCGGCTTCTGGAAGAAGAAGCCATCAAGGATCGCAGTGTCGAAGTACGTGCCATCGTGCCCGTCGATGTCGCCGCTTACCTGCTGAACGAAAAACGCGCCGCCCTCACTGAAATCGAGCTGGTCAGCAAAACCCGCGTTCTGGTTATTCCCAACCCGAACCTGGAAACACCACACTTCGACGTCCAGCGCTTGCGTGACGACGAGATCGACGGTGACCACGAGGTCAGCTACAACATCGACATCGCTGTGCCGGATACCGATGCGATCAGCGACAGCCATAGCGCTGATATCCCGGTGCAACAGGCTGCGGTACAGCGTATCTCGCCCCAGGCTGCACCCGCGCCAACACCGGCCGCTGAACAAACTGTTACCCAGGTTGAAGCCCCTGCCGCCGTCCCCAAAAAGGGTCTGCTTGCACGCTTGTGGTCAGGCCTGGTTGGCGAGGAGCCCGCCAAGCCTGTTGAAGTGGTCAAGCCTGTCGCCAGCGAAAAGCCCGCGGCGCGGCAGAGCCAGAAGCCCCAGGGTAACAACCGTCGTCGCCGCGGCGGGCAGGAAGGGGAGCAGCGCTCCCGCAACCAGGACGGCCGCCGCAGGGAGGCCCGTTCGGATGACAAGCGCGAGCAGCCCAAGCGCCAGCGCCAGGACGACTCAGGTGGTCGCGGCAATGGCCAGGGTCGTCGTCGCGGAGGACGCGACGGACAACAGCGCCGTCCCGATGCCGTCGAAGAAGCGGCGAACGAGGTGATAGAGAGCGTTGCGCAGGCAGCGCCAGACACCCAGGACACGCAGGACGACCGCGAGAAGCCGCGCAAGCGCCCGAGCGACATGAAGCGCGGTGAACCGCAGCGCCGTCGTCGTAACAGGGGCCGCAAAGCTGATAAGGACGCGGCCGAAACAGGCGCGGCGAATGCCGATGACAACCAGAAAGATAGCGCTGCTGCCGAGAATAATGCGAGCCCCCTGATGGAGGCGGATGCCAGCCCGGTTAAGGCGGTCTCTGCCGAGACAACCGAAGCTGTAGCGGCCGCACCGGAAGTCGGCCAGGCTGAGCTGCCACTCGAAGTTGCTGAGGCAGCACCGGTCGAAGCTGTCGCGGTTGAACCTGAAACTGCCCCGGTAAAAACAGCGGTAGAAGAGCCCGTTGCTGAACCCGAGGCCGCCCGCGTGGCCGATCCTGCCCCGGTACTGGAAGCGCCCCGCGGGGCGGGCCTGACCGAGCAGGGCCGGGCCTATAACGATCCGCGGGTTGAACCGCGCGCCGTGGGTGTGGTGGAAATTGTCACCGCGCACCCGATGCTGTTCAGCGACTTCGTTGCGCCGCCGGTAGAACCCAGCGGCAGGGTTGCGCTGCGCGCCAGCAATGACCCGCGCGGACCGGCTGCACAGGAGCAGCAGTTTGCGGAGGCCTCGGGCCAGTCCTGAGCCTGAACGACACGAGAGGCACTCGCCTCTTGTGTCACTTTTACATAACTGTATAATCGCGCCTGCCCCGCTCCCCGCGGGGCGGTTGTTAACAAGGTTTTTCGGTGGGCTGGCTGAGTGGTCGAAAGCGGCGGTCTTGAAAACCGTTGAGGGTTTATCCCCTCCCGGGGTTCGAATCCCTGGCCCACCGCCATTTCCTCACCTGCCTCAAACAAAAGATTCAGCTATGAACCTGCAGTTGCGCACCCACATGCTTGCGCCCTGACGCGTCTCGTTGCTACCCTCCCCCTTTTATCAATCCAGCCGTATTCATGTCGGTATTGCGTAATGCACGGCGCGAGGAATAAGTTTACGTATGAAAAGCACAAAACTGGCTCTGTTTACCACGGCGTGTATTGCCTTCACGACACTGGCCATCGCCATGCCGTTCTGGGGCGCCAAGGCGCCGGTACCCTTCGACACCCCTTCAGATATGCTGAAAAACGGCGAGTTCACCTGGGCGCCTGAACTGGCGCCCGGCGGTCCCATCCAGGTACTGGTGAGCCTCGATGAGCAGCGCGCCTACACCTACCGCAACGGCGTTCTCATCGGCGAGTCCACCGTCAGCACCGGCAAACCCGGCCACGAAACTCCCACCGGTGTGTTTACCACCAAACTGAAAGACAGAGACCACCATTCCAGTATTTATAACAACGCTTCCATGCCCTACACCGAACGCCTTACCAATGACGGTATAGCGCTGCATGCGGGTGGCATTCCCGGCTACCCGGAATCACATGGTTGTGTCCACCTGCCCTCGGAGTATGCCCGACTGCTGTTCGACGCCGCGCCGCTGGGCATGACCGTCGTCATCGCCGACAGCCATACCCAGCCACAGTTCGTAGACCACCCGGCATTCCTCTCCCCGATCACCAGCGATGGAAAAGTTGCCGCCGAGGCTCGACTGGAAGAGGGGCAGCCCTATCGCTGGGAACCGGAAAAATCGACCACTGGCCCCGTATCAATAGTGCTCAGCCGTTACGATGGCCGCATGGTAGTGCTGCGCAATGGTGTGGAAATCGGTCGTGCAAGCGTACAGTTCGTGGAACCCGAAAAGCCGATTGGCACGCACGTATTTGTCGCACTTGAGTCAGAGGACGCCAGAACGAGATGGACGGGTGTGGGTCTAATCGGCCATATGGATGACGCCGATACCGCGCCCGACCCCGAGGCTGTTGCGCGTATCTTCGTTCCCGTCGATTTCCGGCAGCTGGTAGCCCCCGTGCTGGCCTTCGGCACCACCCTGATGGTCACCGATGCCCCCATCATGGAGCACACCACCGGCAAAGAGATCACGCTTCTCACCTCCCACCCGAGCGCCTAGCGTCCAGTTCTGGAGCGTCTGCCTTCAGGATGCGCTCTTGCGGGGTGTTAACTCGCCCGCCACACGCGCCAGGGAAAGATTCTCGCTTTTACACTCGGAAAGTTTGCCGGTCCCGGGACCGTACGCGTAGATGAACTGGCCGCGCTTCAGGATATCAATCATCGGTTTGGCCACCTCGGTCCGCACCGCCGGACAGCCCCAGGAACGGCCCAGGCGGCCGACCAGCCGGGCGCTGTCAGGGTTTACGTAACCGGCGCCGTGCATGACGATCAGCCGCTCCATGGCCGACTCGTTGTAGCCTTTACTCAAGCCATGCAGTTTCAGAGAGTAGCCATTGCCCCCCTGGTAGGTTCTGTCTGTCAGAAACAGCCCGAGGCTGGTTTGATGACTGCCATTGCGGTTGGAAAATTCCGTGGGGATATCACCGCCCGAACCCTCGCCATGGGCAACATGCTCCCTGAATAACAGCTTGCCGCGTTCAAGATCCACCACCCACAGGCGCTCCTGGCGGGATGGAATGGTGTAATCGATAATCGCCAGGCGGTGGGCGGTTTCTCCGACGCCGTTTCTCTGGGCGCATGTCATCGCGGCGACGGCCTCTGCGATCACTGCCGGGTTGAGCTTGGGGGCCAGCCGGCTGATCAAAGCAGCGTAATCGGCCCGCACCGGGGTGCTGGCAAGCAGGCTCAGGGCAAGAGCAGGCAGAAGTCGCATCAATCTTACCTCGGTCAAGTTTCGGGACGCCAGATTATCCTGTGCGGGTCACACACCACATGGCCCTGCGTGCCAATTACATGGCTTTCCACGCCAACCTGCTCTGCCCCGGACACATGGAAGGCAGCCTGTCACTGGCTTTCAAAGGAGTCGTTGGGCGAGTCAGGCTGCAGCGGGCCGCCCAGCGGGTCCCGGCTCTTCTGCCAGTCGAGGAACTCCACATCCTCGGGCGAGGTTGTCCCGCGGCCGTTCAACTGCACAAACAGGCGCAGTCCATCCGTAAAATAGGGATCATCGGTGAGATTGACTCGCGGCGCGGACGCGGGCGCCGCCGGGACGCCGGCGACGAAGGCGAAGCGCCTCAGCACGCCGGCGACCATCAGGCTCTGCAGCAGGTGCTCTCGGGCTTCGTCCACATTCGGATCTATCACATGGGTGGTAAAGGTGGAGCTGAGCAAGGTCGGTTTGATGCTGATGTCGCGGCTTACCTGACCTACCCAGACCGACTGCCCCTCAAAGCGAAATGGCGCGAGCCAAAGGCGTAAATGATTGCGCTGCAGGATGGTGTTGCGCGCCCGCTGCAGGGCGAGATCCTGGGGTCGGTCATACAGGTAAAGGGGACTCACAGGTGCCACCGGGTAGGCCGCGCCGGAAATCGCCGCACCCACCAGGCGGCGTATCGTGTCGAAATCGATGCGGTGGGTGAAAGACCAGCCACCACGGGACAGGGATGCCAGAACGTCACCTATGTTGCCGACGAGAACCAGGTTGAGCGGATCACCCGCGGCGTCGCCCTCTGCATTGGCCGTGCAACAGGGGAGCTCCCGCAGTCGTGCTCGCAGCTGCGGCAGATCGAGATCGGGGCGGTCGAAATCCACATATATGTTGGCAGGCTCAAGCTGTTCGAAGTCGAAATCGCCATCCGGCAGCGGCACGCCAAAACCAAAGTCAACCACATGCTGGCGGCCGGCAAGAATAACCACCAGATAGCGTCCGCCTTCGTGCCGCGGCGCCAGCACATAACCTTCCGTCACTTCGCCCGCGCGCGTTTTGAGTGGTATCGCAAGATCGCGAAAACGCATCCTGGCCCGCGTCTCGTCTTCCTTCGATAGCCCAAAATCAAATAGCGCGGCCGCCTCGTCGGGGGCGAAATAATTTGGATCCATGGCGGACACCAGGAACCAGTGGCTGTGATCTGAATCATTCTCAATGCGCAGCCAGATGGCCTGCAAACCGACGCTTGCCAGGTCGAGCCCATAGAGGCGCTCCGCCTGTTCATCACTGAGTATATTCGTGCTGACCGTCATATCATGGCTGGTCTGCCTGTACACCGGGCAGTCTTCCGTACATGGCGCCAGTTCCTGCGGGGCGAAGCTGGAGCATGCACCCAGGAACAAGAGTGCCGCAGTGCAGAGCATGAAATGCAGGAAACGGCCTGCGGTCAGGGCAAAACACCTCCTCATTGTACTGCCTCGCGCACAGCAGCGGTGGCTGCTGCGGCCGGCGCAGGCAGGGACGAGGCAGCAGTATCACCGCCCGCAGTCAGAGCCGGTGCACTGAGGTCATCACTGACATAGCGGATAAGCGCTTCAAACATCAGGGCGCGGGGATAAGGCGCCGGATCGTCGCGCTCGGCAAGAAAGCTCAGTTCCTCCTCGATGTCGATAGCCACGCCCCAATGATCAGCATTTGCATAGCCCAGCAGGGTTGAGCCCGGCAACACGCCTTCGGCGATGGTAATCTGGCCGTCATTGCGCGGGTCCGTTGCGGCAAGAATCCTCCAGCTTGTACCCAACGCCCGCGCCATATGTCCAGCGCTGGTAAATGCGAGCAGGGAGTAAAACCTGATATTTGCCGGCAGCGGGTGTGCTGCCAGCCACTGTCGCCTGACATCGGGCAGCAAGCTGTGGAGAACACCACCGTCACCCGGGTCGCAGCGGCCCGAGAAGGCGTGTTCGAGAAACATGTCGTAGGCCCAGTCTCCGCGTTCGGCGAGCTCACTGCCAAACACCGGTCCCGCTACGCTGATGACCGCCTCGACCCGCCCTGCCAGCTCCGGGTACTCCGCGAGAAACTCCAGGATATCCACGGTTCCCTTGGAGTAGCCCAGCAACACAACAGGCCCCGGCGGAGTGTCTTTCATCGCTTCGGCGATGGATTTGGCGTTGTAAGCGGCGCTGGAACGGCCGCTGATCGGGACCGCTGTGACCTGCAACCCGGCGCTCTCCAGGTTCGTGATACCGTCACGATAGGCTATTGAGGCGGTGCCAAAGCAATCGGAAAAGGCACCACCAACAACCAGCACCTGCAGCCGGGTATCAAGTGGCGGCGGCACTATATCACGGTCGGTGGCCGGCTCGTCCGCAAGACGCCACAGCAGCCCTTCGCAGGCATCGCCCGACTGGGCCTGGGGTACGCCATGGCTGTCTGACAAAGCACAGAAGATACCCCTGAAGCGGGCCCGACCGTCGGCTTCGACGCCATCCCTGGGCGAAGGAAGCACTGCAGTGGTCGCTCGCAGTTCTGCGTCATCAGGCACCGTTGCACAGCCACTCACCCACATGGCGGTGACAACCAGCAGGAGGCTGCTTGCGAAAGCCGTAGCACGATTTATAAACCCTGGCGCCCGACAGGAAAAAAACCTCCGTGGCCGGGTTGTTTGGAGCTGGCAAAGTGGTTTCAAATGACGTTATTCTCGTATGCGTTCACCCCACCGCCGACAGTGCACATAGCTTTCACGGGAGGAGTTCGTCACATAATACACAGAGAAACAGCAGGAGGGCGAGTCTTGTATTGGCTCAACGCAGGGGCAATTGTGCAGGCGCTTAATAAGTTTGGTGATTCTCCCGGATACCGACATCCGTTATGACGGGTATTTCTTCGCTGTGGTCGCGTACCAGCCTGTCCACCCGGATTCTGTGGGGCCTGGGCCTGGGCATAGTGACCGGCCTGTTCCTGGGAGAACCCGCCGCGGCACTGCAACCCGTTGCCGACATCTACATACGCCTGATGCAGATGATGGTACTGCCCTACCTGATCACCTCGCTGATCATCGCGTTTGGGCAGTTGAGCGGTGCCGAGGCAAAACGCCTGGCTTTACGCGGCGGCGGACTGCTGCTGCTGATCTGGGCGATCACCTGCGCGGTGATCATGCTCCTTCCACTCGCATTTCCTGATCTGGAGGTCGCCTCCTTTTTCAGTCATACCATGGTGGAACCGCGCCAGTCGTTTTCCTTCACGGATCTCTATTTCACTTCCAATCCCTTTGAGTCGCTCTCGAGCAACGTGGTACCAGCGGTCGTGTTGTTCAGCAGCGCGATGGGGCTGGGGCTCATCGGACTGCAGGACAAGGACAGACTGCTCGCTCCCATGCGTATCTGGAATGCGGCCATTGTGCGTATCACGCGTTTTGTGGTCTACCTCACTCCGCTTGGGGTATTCGCCATTGGCGCCGTCACCGCAGGGACCATGCTGCCCGACACCCTGAGCCGCCTGGAGGCCTATTTTGGTGTGTTCGCCGGAGCATCCCTGCTGCTGACGTTCTGGATATTGCCGCTGCTGGTCACTGCCGTAACGCCCTTCCGTTATCGCGAGGTTACCGGCATTGCCCGGGCCGCCCTGCTGACGGCGTTTGTCGCCAACAGCGCCTTTATCGTGTTGCCGATAATCATTGAGCGATCGAAGGAGCTGCTGTCCAGCCACGGCCTGCTCGATGACAATACTGAGTCCGCCACCGAGGTTCTCGTCCCGATTCTGTTCAACTTCCCCAACGCCGGGAAGTTGCTGACCCTGCTGTTCATCCCCTTTGCGGGCTGGCTGAGCGATGCGCCGATGCCATTCGGCGACTACGCCCAGCTTTTTGCCGCGGGCATTCCGAGTTACTTTGCCAAAGCGCAGGTCGCCCTGCCCTACCTGCTCGATATTTTCGGTATGCCCCAGGATCTGTTCCAGCTGTACGTTCCCACCACGATTATTACCGGCAAATTCGACGCCCTCGTCACCGCGATGAACCTGCTGGTATTTGCCCTGCTCGGGGCTGCAGCTACAGGTGGGTTTATGGTGTTTCAGCGCGCAAGGATACTGCGGGCACTGCTGGCCATTGCCGGCGGCACAGTAGCGGTGGTGATTTTGGTTCGTCTGCTGCTGGCAGTCGCTATCGATACCTCCTACACCATGGACCGGGCGGTGCAGGACATGCAAATGTCACAGCTGGCGCCGGGCACTATAGTACACAGGCAGACAGTGGGGCCCGACGCCGCCTACGCCGGGCTCGCACCGCTTGAGCGTATTCGCGCCCGCGGCTCGCTGAAAATAGGCTACGCTGCCGACAACCTGCCCATGAGCTTCTTCAACGCCGCAGATGAACTGGTGGGTTTTGATGTGGAACTCGCGGGGCAGCTGGCCGAGGCGCTCGGTGTAAAGGCCGAATTCGTGCCGATCCGGTGGTCCGAACTGCCGCGACTTCTGGCGGCGGGCGCCATCGATGTGATGCCCGGCATGTGGTACCGGCCCTACTGGTTTTCGTCCCTGCGCCTGTCCCAACCCTATTTCACCGCCACCATGGCCCTGGCTGTGCGGGATGAACGACGCCACGATTTTTCCAGCGTGGAAGTGCTGCGCCGCACCAAGGGACTGAAAATCGCCGTACCCCTTGACCAGAGCCAAATCAGGACTAGCATGCGACGCTATTTCGACGCGTCCGATACCGAGTTCGTCACCGTAGAATTCTGGCGGTCCTACTTTGAGGGTAAGCACCCCGAGGTCGACGCGTTCCTGATGCCAGCCGAGCATGCTTCTGCCTGGTCGCTGCTGTACCCGCAGTACACGGTGGTCGTGCCGCAACCCGATCCGGTGGAGCTCCCCTCTGCATTCGGCCTGGCCCGCGATGCCGGGGAGCTGGTGGACGTGGTCAATGAGTGGGTGCTGTTCGCCGAAACAGCCGGCCTCATCCAGCAATCCTACGATTACTGGATACTCGGCCAGGGTGCCAAAAAGCCCCAGCAGCGCTGGTCGATCATGCGTGATGTGCTGGATTGGGCACCCTGATTACCGATGTTGTCCAGTATGCGCACGACCCGAACCAGCTGCTGGTCCGATATTAACCAACTTTCGCCCTTGGTTTTTGGATATTTCGCCCTTATTATCTGTCTGAGTGTGTAACGCACATCCCGTGCGCGTAACTACGGAGTAAACAATGCAAGACAAAAGCCTCTACAACATGAATACCGTTGGCCTCGAGTCGGCCCTCAGCACCAACAAGGTACTGAAAAACACATACATGCTGTTGGGTATGACGCTGCTGTTCAGTGCGCTCACCGCGGGCCTTTCCATGGCAGTCGGTCTGGGCCACGGAACAGCCCTGGTCCTGAGCCTGGTGGGCTTTGGCCTGCTGTTCGTGGTCCATCGCACCGCGGATACCAGCAAGGGACTGCTCGCCGTTTTCGCCTTCACTGGCGTGATGGGCGCCTCCATCGGACCCATGCTGAATTACTACCTGGCGATGCCCAATGGCCCCTCGCTGGTCATGCAGGCATTGGGCGGCACCGCCGTGGTCTTTTTCGGCTTGTCAGCCTACGCCCTGACCACCCGCAAGGATTTCTCCTACATGGGCGGCTTCCTGATGGTTGGCCTGCTGGTAGCGGTTGTAGCCATGATCGCCAATATCTTCCTGGCCATCCCCGCCCTGTCGCTGACCATATCCGCAGCGGTGGTGATGATCATGTCGGGCCTGATCCTGTTTGACACCAGCCGCATCATCAATGGCGGTGAGACCAACTACATCCGGGCAACCGTGTCCCTGTACCTCAGCATCTACAACCTGTTCATTCACCTGTTGAGCCTGCTGACCGCCTTCAGCGGCGATGACTGACAGCAAGCGTACGACGTGCAAACCCCGGTGCAAACCGGGGTTTTTTTGTTCTGCCCCGCCATGATCTATGCCCTACTGGTAATGTCCTCGCCTGCCTCCGGCCAGGGGGCAATGACCGCGGCCCGGTTTGCTCACGCCGCACTGGCTCGTGGCCACACCATTACACGCGTGTTTTTCCTCGATGCCGGCGTTGCCAACGGCGGCATGTCAGCCGTATTCCCACAGGATGAGACGGATCGTCTGCAGCCCTGGGTCGAGCTCGCGGAGCTGCACGGTGTGGAGCTGATCCTGTGCATCGCCTCGGCGCTCAGGTACGGCATGCTGGACGAGACCGAGGCCAGCCGCTACGACAGGGCTGCCGCCAGCGTACATCCGGCATTTACCGTGTCGGGGCTGGGCCAGCTGGTCGACGCGGCAGCCACCGCGGATCGACTGCTTACCTTCGGCGGTTGAGTTGATCATGGCCTCGAGAAAACGCCTGTTGCTCCTTATCCGCCACTCGCCCTATGGCAGCAGTCTGGCGCGGGCATCCCTGGACGTGGCCCTGGCGGCAGCGGCCTTCGACCAGCCAGTCAGTCTGCTGTTCACTGGCGATGGCGTTCTGCAGCTGCTTCCCGACCAGGACAGCGCGGCACTGGGGGTCAAAAACCCGGGCCGCCTGCTCGCCTCACTGCCGCTGTATGATATCGAGCAGGTGTATGTCGACGCCGAGGCGGCAGCTCGCTATCAAATCGACCTGAATGCCGCACCGGTGCCCGCGCTCGCGCTGGACAGACGGGCGATCAGCGCACTGGTCGAGCAACACGACCACCTGCTGGGGTTCTGAGAATGACACTCCACACCCTCAATGCATCGCCCGCCTCCGCCGTATTTGCCGACTGCCTGGGTATGCTGGCGGCGGGCGATGCCCTGTTGCTGCTCGGAGATGGCGTTTATGCAGGCATGGCCGGCACCGGGGCGCGGGCGAAGCTGGACGCCTGCGGCGCGCAGCTTTACGTGCTGCGCGACGATACGGCCGCGGCAGGCCTGCTGGAGCGCATGGACGCCATCACAGTGATAGATTTCGACGGGTTTGTGGCATTGTCCGAGCAATTTCCCCGCCAACTGGCCTGGTACTGACAGCATGCTGCCCGCCAGTGCCTTCGACAAGGAAGGCTTCCTGCGTCACCTGAAGGACTGGACGCCGCAGGTCGCCAGGCAGATCGCCGCGGCTGAGCAACTGGAGCTGACCGATGCGCACTGGGAGATTCTCTACCTGCTGCGGGATTACTACGCGGAATTCGACAGCTCGCCCGCCATGCGGCCCCTGGTAAAGTACTGCGCGCGCAAGCTCGGTAATGACAAGGGCAGGAGTATTTACCTGATGTCGCTGTTTCCGGGCTCACCGGCGAAACTGGGCAGCAAAATTGCCGGCCTGCCTAAACCAGACAACTGCCTGTAGGAAACCCCGTGACTGCTCCCGGCTTTGAGAACCCCACCCAGGAACACCCGTTTGCCCCCTTCGTACGGATCCTCGGCAAGGGCAAAAGCGGTAGCCGTTCACTAAGCCGCTCCGAGGCCCGCGCGGCCTTCGGCATGATCCTCAGGGGTGAGGTCGAGGCAGTACAGGTCGGCGCTTTCCTGATGCTGCTGCGGGTCAAGGAGGAGACCGGGGAGGAACTGGCGGGCTTCGTCGATGCGTGCCGCGATGAGATGGCAGCCCCGGACGCAGCTCTACGCGCAGATCTTGACTGGTCGAGCTACGCGGGCAAGAAGCACCAGCACCCCTGGTTCATCCTGTCACTGCTGTTACTCGCCGGGGCCGGGCACCGGGTGCTGGTCCACGGCGCAGACGGCCATACACCGGAGCGCCTGTATACCGAGCCGGCCCTGCGCGAGTTGGGCCTGCCGGTGGCCGCCAACTGGAGCGAAGCCGGCGCCCAGCTGGACAGCTCCAATTTCAGCTACCTGCCCCTGCGCCATTTCTGCCAGCCGTTGCACGAGCTGATCCAGCTGCGGCCCCTGCTGGGCCTGCGTTCACCAGTCAATACCCTTACCCGCATGCTCAACCCGCTGCGGGCGCCCGCCAGTATCCAGAGTATTTTTCACCCTGCCTACGCCAGCCTGCACCAGGCTGCGGACCTCCTGCTGGGACAGCCCCGGGCGCTGGTGTTCAAGGGTGACAGCGGCGAGGTGGAGCTGAAGCCCCAGGCAGATACCCGGCTGCACCTGCTGGCCGGCTCACAGAGCACGGAGCTGCTGGTTCCCCGGGTGATGCATGGCCGGGTCGAATCCGTGGCGCAGCCCGCCGTCGCGCCCTTGCGCGCACTCTGGCGCGGCACCTGCGAGGATGCCTATGGAACCGGCGCGGTGCTGGGCACAGCGGCCCTCGCCCTCATCCTGCTGCGGCCCGAACTGGAGCCGGGAGCTGCACATGAGCTGGCGCAGTCCCTGTGGCAGCAACGCGACACCACGAGGCTGGCCTGATGCCCCTCTCCGCCGTGGATCCAGGTCGCTATCCCGAGCTGCTCGCCGCCAAGTGCGAGCGCGTAACAACGCTGCTTGCACCGTTTTCGCCCCCTGAGCCGCAGGTCTGTCCTTCGTCTCCCGAGGGGTATCGCATGCGCGCCGAGTTCCGCCTCTGGCATGACGGAGACGCGCTCGATTACGTGATGTTCAGGCGCGACGACCCCGCTACCCCGGTGCCCATCGAGCGCTTCCCAATTGCCTGCGAGCGGATACAGCAACTGATGCCGGAATTGCGGGATGCGCTAAAAGCCAGCACCACACTGCGCCGCAAGGTATTCCAGGTGGAGTTTCTTGCCAGCCTCGCCGGCGACGCCCTGGTGACCCTGGTCTACCACCGCCGACTGGAGCCGGACTGGGAGGTGGCCGCCACCCGACTGGCAGCCGACCTGGGGGTTTCACTGGTAGGCCGCAGTCGCAAGCAGAAGATTGTCATCGGCAACACCTTCGTAAACGAGCTGCTGAGTGTGCAGGGCCGGGATTTTCGCTACAGGCAGTATGAACAGGCATTTACCCAGCCCAATGCCGGGGTCAACACCGCCATGCTGACGTGGGCCTGCGAGCGCGGCGCCAGCATCGGCGGAGACCTGTTGGAGCTATATTGCGGCAACGGCAACTTTACCCTGCCACTGGCCTGTCACTTTGACCATGTCATTGCCACGGAACTGTCAAAGACCTCTGTACGGGCCGCCCGGGAAAATCTCGCGGCAAATGACATCGACAATGTGCAAATCATTCGCCTGTCCGCAGAAGAAGTTACCCAGGCCATGCAGGGGGAACGGGAGTTTCGCCGGCTCGCGGAATTACCAAAGCCCCTGGCCGACTACGACTTGCGGACTATTTTCGTCGATCCACCCCGGGCGGGCCTGGATGCGCAGACAGTCGAAATGGCCAGCGACTTCCCCGCCATTATCTATATTTCGTGCAACCCACAGACACTGGCGGACAACCTCGCCGTGCTGTGCCGCAGCCACAGGATCGAAGACTTCGCCCTGTTCGACCAGTTCCCCTATACCGACCATATGGAGTGTGGTGTTTTACTGCTGAAAAATAGGTAGTATCGACGTGCAGCCTGCTGCAACAAACGGAGGTGAAAATGCCACAGGGAAAACTGTCTCCGGCTGAGATCGAACGCAGGGTCAAGGCACTTCCGGACTGGGTGATAGACCACCACAAACTCTACCGGCATTTTGTTTTTGATGACTTTATCGATGCCTTCGGTTTCATGGCGCGGGTCGCATTGCTGGCAGAGGCGATGAATCATCACCCGGAATGGTCCAATGTTTACAACAGGGTGGAAATTCACCTGACCAGCCACGATGTGGACGGGCTATCAGAGCGCGACTTTATCCTGGCCGAGCGCATCAACGGCCTGCTGTAGATTCAGCGGCGAATCCCGAAGGCGAGCAAGCCGCGACCGAGCACCTCATCCAGACGGTCAATGTCCACCGCGTTGATTTCTATATGCCGCAGTTTGAGGATGCTGTACAACTCGCGTTTTCGCAACATCGCGGACAGCGCCTGGGCCGGAACATCCGCATCCCAGCAGTCAATGTACACATTGCCCTCCGGCACATAGAAATCGGCATGGACCGCTTCCTCGGTCGGCAGGGCGCGCTGGTAGGCATGGGCCAACTGGGCGAGATACAGCCAGTCACAGACGCGCACTTCCATGGCCGAAGCCAGCGCATGGCCGTCGATACCAACACAGGGCGCAGCAGCGGCAGCTGAGGCAAACAGGTCCGGTTCCCCGCTACCCGGCAGGACAGCTGCCTGGCCCTGCTCTGATTGCCGGGTCAGTTCACGATGTATCACCGGATTGTCGATGATTTCGTGGGGCCAGGTGACATAGAACGCGCCGCTGCTGCCACTCTCCTCCTGCAGCCCACCCAGGGCTTTTCCCCGCGCGGTCAACTCCCAGCCGATAATACTGTGAGTTTGCAGGCCGAGTTCCGCCAACGCCCTGTTGATCTGGCGGGCATGGAGTCGTGGGTAATAGCGGCACATGGAGGCGGCGTTGATACGCTGATTCGATTCGATCGCCGCCAGCAGGGGATGGTGGTCGAGTGTATCGGGCCAGACGATATAGCGCCCGTAGCGTTTGCTCTGCTGGTAGGTACCCCCCTCGAACTCGCCCTTGGGAGTGAGCACCCAGGACTCCCCAGCCCTGTCTATCCAGCCATAATCCCTGAGTGTCGCAAACAACTGCTGTGTGGGGATATCGAGTTTGCGTGCCAGGGCGGTGGTCGAGAGCCTGCTGGGCTCCTGTTCGCTATCGTGTGACACAAATTACCGCGTCAGGACCAGCTCGGCGTAGCGGTCGGCAAGCACGGCATACACCTGGTCGGCAAAATCCGCGGCGCTGTGGTCCATCACGGCCACCAGTTCCGACAGATGTTCGTTATCCTCCCTGCCGTCCCAGTTCTTGACGTAACTGCCGTCCTTGTAGCCGTTGTCCTGGCGGAAGAAATTGAGGACATTCTTGCCGACATAAGCCGTATAGAGACTGTCGAAATCCAGCCCGGCAGCCGTCATCAGGTCCCGAAAGCGCGAGGGCGAGAAACCCTTCGTCTGCAGGCAGTGCAGGGCCAGCTCCTCGGTTGCCTCGCGCACGCCGAGGCCGGAGGGCTGGTGCCCCACCAGGTCTGCCAGGATATCGTCGGCTATCTGGTCGACGCTCTTGCCGTCGGCAAACAGGGCCGACAATCCAAAGTGCCAGATATCGATAACCTCGAGGCGTACCTGCTCGATATCCGGCACCTGCTTTTTCCACCACTTGTAGCCGTAGTGCTCGATCAGCTCACCACATTCGATCCAGGCCGCGCGGTACCATTCAAAGTCCTGTTCCACCCAGTTCTCATGCACGCGCGTATTCATTCTGTGCTGCATCGCCAGCATATTGACCAATGCCTGCTTCAAGTAAAACACCTCGCATTCAATTCAGGATGACCGGCGGACGGCAGAGCGTGCGCGCGGCTATAAAGCCTATGATAAACACGCGGCCGGTATATAGATAGACCGACAGCCTGAACTCCGAACATGCCTGGTCTTTGCTACAACCGTTATCATTCCAAGGTAAAGGATATGAAAAATCCAGTCAGCCTGCTGTTCAGTTGTGCGCTGTTAATTGCCATCCCCCAGCTTTCCCTGGCCCAGATGGACGAGCTCAAAAACACTACCCCTGAGCAACGCGCCCAGATGCAGACCATCATTCAAAAGGCCAGGGAGAAACACCAGGCCGCCCAGTAGGGTCACTGCCCCGGCAGGGCATGATAGAACTGGCTGAGAACGTCAAAGGCGAGTTTGCGGTTACCCTGCTCGTCGACCAGCCCCTTGCGGTTATAGAAATCCTGGATTCCGTTCAGGGGCCGCAGTGCGGCCCGGAAGTCCTTCAGCACCCAGGGTGACATGCCCTGGATCAGTGGACTGCGCGGCAGCATATCGAGCTGTGCCCGGTAGACCCTGGCCTGGTATTCCTCTGACCACAGCAGCCCTTCCGGTGAGCGAAAACCCGCCTTGGCACCTGCGCCGAACTCCGAGATAACCATGGGCTTGCCGTAGCTGTTGCTGAAGCGCAGCCGCGGCATGATGTCTCTCAGCATGACCCGGCGAATATCCGCCTCGCTGGCGGGCAGGTTGGCAGCAAAAGCCGCTGAGTAGTACCAGCCGAAATACTCGTTGTAGCCCACCACATCGACAATTTCGCCGAGGGGGTCATCGAGCTCTACCAGGATTTCGTCAGCGTCGCCTTGTTCCGGTTCCGCGTCATCGGCCAGGGTATCCGCCCTGGGTTCGGCTTCAGCCAGCATAGCGGACACGAGCTCCTTGCCGATAAATGCCACCATGCTCGCCTTGTCCGCCAGGCTGACATCCGGGTCCTTTAGCAGCGCGATCATGATGTCCTTGCCCACCTCGCGCAATTCCCGCATGGGGTCGCCTATCAGGGCAGCACCCACCAGGCGTCCACTGTGGTCAATGCGCCTGACCGTGGCCGCTTCTGTAGCCAGAAAGTCCGTGCGCGGTCCGCTTATCGGGGTTTCATTTCCCAGCGACCAGATGATGACGGCAGCGCGGTTGAGGTCACGCTGCACCAACTCGGCCATCATGTTATTTGCGAGTGTCCGGGTATCCTCGTTGCTCCAGTCGATGGCCCAGTAAACCGGAATCTCCGACCACAGCATCAAGCCCATCTCATCCGCCAGGCGCACCGTGTGTTCATTGTGTGGATAGTGAGCCAGCCGTACGAAATTGGCGCCCAGCTGCCTGGCCAGGGCAAACTGCGCCTCGGCATCTGCCCGGCCGGTGGCGACGCCCTGTCGCAGTGGAGTTTCCTCATGCATGCTGATACCGCGCAGGAATACCGGCTTGCCATTGAGCAGTATCTTGCCGCCTTCGCGACGCACCGTGCGAAAGCCAACCCGATCATTGCTGGAATCGTCCCCGGCACTGACCAGGACGTCGTAAAGAGTCGGATCCCCGGGTGACCAAAGGCGGGGACTGGCGGTCACCTTGAATTCCGCCAGCCCGTCGGCGTCGGTGGTGCTATTAACGGCGACGTCGAGACCCGGGATAGCGAGCGTCACCTCGGTTCCCGCGTCCGCGCCATCGAGCTGCGCCCAGCCCCTGATCTCGCCGGTGGCGTGATCCGCCAGCCAAACCTGGAACTGCCGTACGAAAACGCCCGGTACACTTACCAGGCTGACATCACGGGTAATGCCGCCGTACTGCCACCAGTCAGTGCGCCTCGTGGGAACACTCGACATATCCAGAGTATTGTCGACCCTGACTACCAGATCGTTGTCGCCAGACTTGAGCAGCCCGCTGGCCTCAAAATTGAATGGTGTGTAGCCTCCGCGGTGCTGCCCCAGCGCTTGCCCATTTAGGTATACGGTGGTGGTGAAGTTGGCGCCGCCGAAGTGCAGGAAGTAACGCTGGCCACGCACTGGCTGCACCGTGAAATTGCGCTGGTACCAGATCGAGCCGTCGTAAAAGAACAGGCGTTCCTGTTGCGAGTTCCAGTCACCCGGTACGTTCAGTTGCTGGCGCTCATCGAAACTGTATTCGATCAGCTCCATGCCTGATTTCTGCCTGGCGTTGGCATAATAACCCTCGCCAACAATACCTCGGTCCCCGATACCCAGCTTGTCGATAACGATGTTCCATGCGCCGTTCAGCGATTGGCTCACGCGGTTCGGGATATTGGTAATCAATGGTGAGGGTGCAGCATAGATAATCGGTGGCGGTGAAAAAAAACTGGCTTCATTGCGCTCTTCAGCGCCGGCATTGGCCTGGGTCTGCTGCAACAACAGCAGCGGGACAATCAGCAGGCATCGCAGAATAAGCGCCCGCAAAAACCGGCTGCCTGCCTGTTTCGCGATGATGTTCACTGTCAAATTACTCATCTTACTTCTCCTGGCGATGTTCCAGCTCCAAACCGGCGGTGCATCATAAATTGCATCCGTCAGCACTTCCCTGGTGATTTTAGGTACGCACTGGCGAGGACTGACGTATCATCAGTATCTTTGCCAGGCCGGGTTGATGCAATCGTCATGGCGATGTTGCGTTTAAGGAGCGATATCATGAAGCAACGGCTTGCCCGAGTCCGAGCGTGAACGGCAAGTAAACCGGGATTTAAATGCAGGGGGGATCATGCGGTTTGGTCAATTTATTTTACAGCAGCTGAAGTTCGCGTTCTCATCTTCCCTGGCTATCGGCCTGGTAGTTGGATTCGCAATTCTGGTTACAGGGGGAGCCGAGGGGAGTATCACCCTGGACATAGATCTCTCCTACTCTGATGCGGCCTGGTTATTGCTGGGCATTCCGGTCGCCATCACTTCCTTGTTCCTGTTTATTTCTCCACTATCATTCCTTATTCACTCGGCAGTTTCCCGTTGGAAGTAGCAAGGGCTGCGCAGTCGATTCCCTTGCTGAAGCATTCAGGTCCTATTAATCACGCACTCACAACGGTTGTTGCTCTCACGTCAGAATACTCCCTCAAGACATAGGTTGCAGCGCGTCACCCAAATTCGTTTTGCATGAAATCAGGAAAAATGTCTATTGGCAGGATCGTTGCTTTTGATGGTGCCCGGGACCGGAATCGAACCGGTACGCCGCGTTAGCAGCGGGAGATTTTAAGTCTCCTGTGTCTACCAATTTCACCACCCGGGCAGCGGGGAGA
>JAHEBL010000018.1:0-3891 GCA_024642265.1 Haliea sp.
CAGGTCCTGTGGCGCGCGCAGGACCGTGATCGGCAGCGTGAGTTCGGGCAGCAATGCGTAAATAGCCTCGTTGCCTTTCTGGCTCAGGTAGATAGAAGCCTCATGTAGAGGGTCGCATGCCAGCTGCAATACAGTTTCGTCCGGTGCGGAACGCAGCGCGTAGTCACAGTAGTCGCGCAGCACCTGTTCCTCCCAACTGGCAAAGGGAGCCCTGTTCTGGAAACGCTGGTACATCTCCTCGGGGTCCCGCCACTGGTTCTTGCGCCGGCTGACCGGGCTCTGGGTCGGATCGACGGAACCCGCGGAGGCAGCCAACCCCGAATAGGTATGCCGCGGCAGTATCACCGGATCGATCAGGACCAGCTGCTTGAAACGCTGCGGCTGCTGCGCCGCGACATAAGCTGCCAGGAAACCGCCCAGCGAGTGCCCCACCCCTACCACCCGGTTCAGCTTGAGACGCGCCAGCAGGGCTTCTATATCACTGGCCATCAGCAGCCAGTTCACCGCGCCGTGGCGGTCGCTGCCGCCATGGAAACGGATGTCCACTGCATACACGTGTATGCCTTCGAGCTTGCGAGCGATACTGTCCCAGCAGCGACTGTGAAAACCTGTCGCGTGCAGCAACAGCACCGGGTCGGTGTCGCCAGGCCACTCGGTGACCTGCAGGGTAACGTCCGGCAGTTCCACCGGGTAGATGAGGGGTTCAGTCAGGGCCAAGGGCTCGGTACTCCGGAATGGTTTTACCAACCGTGATAGTTGGTGATGTTGCAAAGACCAGCATGTAACACGAAAGAGCGTCGGGATTGTAAACGATTTCTGCGCTTTATTTTGCGCAGATGCCGTCTGCAGTGCGACCTTGCATGTTGCCGGGGGCCCAATAGCTGCGCCGCCGGCCAACGCGGAGTATGATGCCAACTTGCACATGCAAGAAGGCCCAATTGATGCACCTCAAGAACATCGCGCACAACCTGATTCGCCCGCGGATTCACCGGGGCAGGTTTGCCAACCACCAGAAGGTAAGCCAGTTCGAGCTGCACAAGATTGGTGACAGCCTGTCCCGCCGCATGGAGCGCAGGGCCGGCGACGCGGCACCGCGCCGGCCGATACCCGTGGAGAAACTCAGCCACCGGCGTTTGGCGGCCGCCCCCGACAACACCGTGTATCGACTGGGCCACTCAAGCGTGCTGATGAAGCTCAGGGGCGAGTTCTGGCTCACTGACCCGGTGTTCTGTGAGCGGGCTTTTCCCGTGCAGTGGGCGGGGCCAAAGCGCTTCCACCCACCGCCCATCTCAATAAAAAATCTGCCCCCCATAAAGGGCGTGCTGCTGTCGCACGATCATTACGACCACCTGGACAAGGCCGCCATCGCGCAACTGGCGGACAGGGTTGAGCATTTCCTGACACCGCTGGGTGTGGGCGACCTGCTGCGCGACTGGGGCGTTGCCGCTGATAAAATTCACCAGTTTGACTGGTGGGAGTCGGGCACCGTGGGCGGGCTCGAGTGTATCGCCACGCCCGCCCAGCATTTTTCCGGCCGGGGCGCCACCGACAGCAACAAGCGCTTGTGGTGCTCGTGGACGATCCTGAGTGACGAATACCGGATATTTTTCAGCGGTGACAGCGGCTACTTCGCAGGGTTCGCGGAGATCGGCGCACAGTACGGCCCCTTTGACCTGACGATGATCGAGACCGGGGCCTATGACAGGAACTGGGTCGATATCCACATGTTGCCCGAGCATTCATTGCAAGCCCACCTCGATCTCGGCGGCAAGTGCATGCTGCCGATTCACAACGGTACTTTCGACCTTTCCATTCACCCCTGGTACGAGCCATTCGAGCGGGTGTATGCCGCTGCGGAAAAAGCGGGAGCACAGCTTGTCACTCCCCGCATGGGTCAGGCGGTGTCGCTGGCAAAGCCGCCAGCTGTCGACTTCTGGTGGCGTGAGCTCATGGACGCAGAACTGGTGGAGGAGTTCAGCCAGCGCGCAGCCGGTAGGCCGAGGGTGTCATCCCCGACCAGCGCTTGAAAGCCGTGCGAAAGCTGCGGGCATCAGAGTAGCCCAGCTGCGCCGCTATGACGTCTACCGTCAGGCCCGTGGACGCCAGTGAGCGACGGGCCGCGCCATAGCGCACCTCTTCGAGCAGCTCACGGTAACTGACGCCGATCAGGCCCAGGTGCCGCCGCAGCGTCCTGGCGCTCAGGCTGAAACGTGCCGCCACCTGTTGCAGCGTGGGTACGCTCCCCTCCTGCGCCAGGATCATCTCCCTGATCGCCTCGACCAGACCCCGCTCCTCTGCCAGGGACGCCATATTCTGGCGACACATATCACGGAACAAGGTGCTGTACTCGGGCTGGGGATAAGGCAGCGCCATGGACAACAGGCTCACCGGGAAAAACAGCGCATTGCGACTGCAGCCGCCTCTTACAGGGCACTGGAAAAGTTCGCGAAACTCTCGCTCGCCCAGCGCAGGATTGTCATGGGCCATCTCGATACCTGCAAAACGCACCGGCTCCCCCACCAGTTCATTGAACACCGACTGCAGTGAGGCGATGGTGCTCTCAATCTCCAGCGCCGCGGCCCTGCCATCCGCTGCAGTGGGGAACAGCGTCAGGCAGCGACAGGGAATGCCGCCGTAGCTTTCGTCGGTCAGGGTATGCTGCGACGCCCAGCTGATCAGGGGAGAGAATTCCGTCACCAGCGCCAGTGCCTCACTGACACTCATCGCCCCCATCACCGCATAGCCGAGGATACCGTAGCTCGACAGCGAGAGTCGCCGACCCACCCTGATACCCAGTAGCGGGTCACTGTTGCGATGGGCGATGCGGGTATAGAGCTCCAGTTCCTGCTCCAGTGTCAGGCGTCGGGCGGGGTCCGCCAGCGCCTGCGGCGATACGCCAGTGCCGCGCAGTATGGTCCCGGGCGAGATGCCCTGGTTCTGCTCCAGCTCCCCCAGCATCAACCTGATCTCGTGGCTGTTCAGCAGCTGGCGCTGAATCACCGGGGGAGCATGCCGGCGGGAAGGCAAAAGGGTCATTTCGGGCCTGCGTGATGTCCGTTTTTATTCCCTTATTGTCCCCTATCGGCTCTGCCCAATCCAGTGGCCAGATTCTATGCTGGTGTGAAGCGCCCATCTATCCGGCCAGATTACTTATGACAAAAAAGCAGCCATGAAGAACCGCTACGATGCCATCGTGATAGGGGCGGGCCACAACGGCCTGACCAATGCGGCCTACCTTGCCAAGGGCGGCCTCAATGTGCTGGTCGTCGAAAAGAACGACTACATCGGCGGGGCCGCGGTCAGCCGCGAGCTCCACGAGGGCTGGCTGTATTCGAACTGCTCCTACGTGTGCAGCCTGCTGCGCCAGTCCATCCACCGCGATCTCGACCTGACCCGCCACGGCCTGATGATCGTGCCCTACAGCGGCACCACCAATTTTTCCCGCAGCGGCGACTACATCGCTGAATACCCTGACCACGCCATGCAGTACCGGGAGGTCAGGCGTCACTCCCTGCGCGATGCCGACGCCACCCACCGCTATAACGCCGACCTGATGCGCTATGCGAAGCTGATCCGTCACTTCCTGCTGCGCACGCCCGCGGACCCCACCTCCTTCAAACCCAGGGACCTGGGTGAACTGGTGTTCATGGGTAAAAAGTTTGCCGGCATGGGCGAGGAGCAGGTGTACGAATTCATCCGTTTCATGACCATGAGCGCCGGCGATTTTCTCGACGAGTACTTCGAGAACGACCTGGTCAAGACGATGTACGCCACCAGCAGCATTATCGGCACCGCCCTGGGGGTGTACTCGCCCGGCACCGCCTACGTGCTGTTACACCATGTGATGGGCGACGTGGACGGCGCGGTGGGCGCATGGGGCCTCGCGCGGGG
>JAHEBL010000018.1:3991-48307 GCA_024642265.1 Haliea sp.
AAAGGGATGTACATGTGCGGCTCCGGCACCCATCCCGGCGGGGGGGTGTCCTCCGCCTGCGGCGCCAACTCGGCGCGGGAGATCCTGCGGGACCTCAGGCGCCCCAACGTGGTCCCGGAGGATGATGTCGATGAGTAAAGCACCGGACATCATTATCATCGGCGGCGGCCACAACGGCCTGGTGTGCGCGGCATACCTCGCAAAAGCCGGCCGCCAGGTGCTGGTGCTGGAAGCCGCCTCCCAGGCCGGTGGACTCGGCGCCACCCGGGAGTTCGCGCCCGGGTTCCGGGCCTCGGTGGCTCACACCCTGCCCCAGTTAAGGCGGCAGCTGGTCGATGAGCTGGAGCTAGAGCGCCACGGTTTCAGCCTCGCCCAGGAGGCCCTGGCCACCGTTGCCCTGTCTGCGGACGGCCGGCACATCAGTGTCGCCGGTGGCGAACTGCATGGCGCTTCTGCTGCCGATTCAAAGGCTTACCTCGAGTATGCGCGCCTTATGCAAACTTTTGCAAAAGCGATAGACCCCTTCTGGCGCAAGCGCCCGCCGGTGCCGGGCAACGGCAATTTCAGGGATATCGCCACCCTCGGCCAGTTCGGCTGGAAGTTGCGAACCCTGGGCAGAACCGACATGCGTGAGATGATGCGTATGATCGCCCTGCCCGCCCGGGACCTCATGGACGAATACTTCGAGAGCCCTCTGCTGAAAGCGGCCCTGAGCTGGGATGCCAATGTGGGCAGCAAGCTTGCGCCGCGCTCCCCCAACAACGCTCTCATCGCCCTGCTGTATCGGATGAGCGGCGACCTGACCGGCGGCCTGCCCATGGCGGCAGGCGGCACGGGCGGGCTGATGAACGCCATGGCCGCCGCCGCGCAGGGCTACGGCGCCGAAGTGCGACTGGGCAGCCCGGTGGCACGGGTTATCGTGGAGCAGGGCCAGGCGGTTGGCGTCGAACTCAGCGACGGCGAAATGATCCGCGCGCAGAAAATCGTGTCGAACGCCGACCCGAAGACCAGTTTTTTCAAACTGCTGGGCGCCAGGCACCTCGACATCCAGTTCACCCACCGCATCAAGCGCCTGCGTACCGATGGCTACGTCGCCAAGCTGCACCTGGCGCTGAACCGGCTGCCGGCCTTCACCGGGCTGGCCCCGCCCCGGGGCCGGCTGATCCTGGCACCGACCATGCAGTTTATCGAGAACGCCTATGACGCTGCCAAGTACGGCGGCTATGCCAGGGAACTGCCGATGGAAGTGCTGCTGCCCAGCCTGGACGATTCCAGCCTGGCACCGGCTGGCCAGCATGTGCTGTCCGCCCAGGTCCAGTATGCGCCCTATGGGGTGAAGGGCGGCTGGGATACACATCGCGACACCTTCCTGGAAAACACCCTGGCGAGCCTCGCGCGGTACGCCCCCGACATCCGCGATTGCGTGGTGGCCAGCGAGCTGCTGACGCCCGTCGATCTGGAACAGCAGTTCGGAGTCACCGGCGGCCACTGGCACCACGGCGAGTTTGCGCTGGACAACTGGTGGATGAACCGCCCGACGTACGGCGCCTCACAGTACCGGACACCCGTACCTGGGTTTTACCTGTGCGGCGCCGGTGCCCATCCCGGCGGCGGCATCATGGGGGCCGCCGGCAGCAACGCGGCCCGGGCCATCCTGGAGGAGAAATAAGCATGCCGCTGAAAGCCGAACTGCAAAGTGCCGATGCCATCGCTCACGTCCACATGGGCATCCTGCCGACGCCTTTCCACAGCCGCACCTCGCGGCTCAACCTCAACCAGCAGTGGAGCGAGTGGAACGGTTTCGCCTCGGCCGTGTACTTCGCCGATTCACACCTGGAGTACTTTGCCACCCGCAACACCTGCGGCGTATTCGACGTGTCTCCCATGCGCAAGTACCGCTTCAAGGGTGCAGATGCCGCCGCCATGCTGGACCGCATGGTGACCCGGGACGTCATCGCGCAGGCAGTGGATACAGTGGCCTACAACGTCTGGTGCACCGACGGCGGGCAGGTGGTGGATGACGGCACGATTTTCCGACTGGGGGATGACGAGTTCATGTTGTGCTGCGCCGATCCCTGCTACGACTGGTTCTGCCTGAGTGCCGTGGGCTTCGATGAGGTTCAGATCAGCGAGATCAGCGAGGACGTCGCCGCGCTGTCGCTGCAGGGCCCCACTTCCTGCGCCCTGCTCAAGGCCCTCGGCTTTGCGGGAATCGAGCAGTGCAAGCCATTCCAGATCATGCGCTTTGCGTTCGGCACAGGCCAGCTCATGATCTCCCGTACCGGCTACACCGGCGACCTGGGTTACGAGCTGTGGATAAACCCGCAGGACGCGGAGCCGCTGTGGGATGAACTGTTCGACAAAGGCCGACTGTACGGCATCCAGCCCATGGGCGATGAGTCCCTGGAAATGGCCCGTGTTGAAGCCGGCTTCCTCGCCCCGGACGTGGACTTCCACGGCGCCTTGCATACGGTTGAGCGCGGCCACGATCACACCCCGCTTGAACTGGGCCTGGGCTGGATCCTCAATTTCAGGAAGCCACATTTCAGCGGGCGCGCCGCGTTGCTGGCGCAAAAGGAATCGGGCAATTACCGGCGCCTGCTGAAACTGGACATCGAGGGCAACAAGCCCGCCGAGAACAGTATCCTCTACGCCGACAAAAAGTGTGGGACGGAAATCGGCTATGTCACCTCGGCCATGTGGTCACCGGTGGTAAAAGCCAACATCGCCTACGGCCTGGTGGAAGCAAAATACTTCGAGGGCCCGATCTGGGCCGAGATCTATCACCAGAAGGAGCTGCGCTGGCTGCGCAAGGTGGCGCGCTGCACCCGGGTCGCCAAACCCTTCTGGTCGCCCGAGCGGGCAAAGGCCACTCCCCCACCGGATTGCTGAAGATTTTCCCCGGGATTGGTGTAGAGTTGCGGTAATTTGGAAATCACTCTGTTGTCGGACGGGAACAGCACTGCCATCAGTATGCAAAAACCACCATCCAAAAGCTTCGAACAGGTTCGCGCCGAGCAGCTCGAGTACAACGCCAAACGCGAGTCAGGTTATCGTGAACGCGCGCTCAAGCTCTATCCATGGATCTGCGGTCGTTGCGCGCGAGAGTTCGATCGCAGGAACCTGTCCGAACTGACCGTCCATCACGTCGATCACAACCACGACAACAACCCGGGCGACGGCAGCAACTGGGAACTGCTGTGTATTTACTGCCACGATGAGGAACACAGCAAATTTGAAAACCTGGTGCGCTATGGCAGCACCAGGGACGCAACGGCGAAACCGGCCACCTACAACCCGTTTGCCAACCTGAAGGCGAAGATGGAAGGCAAGGACTGACCCTCGGGCTTGCCCCGGACCTGGAATGCAGGACAATTGACGCTACGGACCGTAGCGATAGACACGTACCGCCTGGCTCACTCCATTTTTTGTCTCAGCTTTGCCAGGCGCTCTTCGGCTTCTCGTAATTCATTTTCTGCCTTGTTGAGAAAATACTGCCTGACTTCCACATCTTCTTCCTGGACCTGTGCCAGGCGCGTATGAAATGGAACACTCTCGCGCAGGTACAGGTTGATACGTTCTTGAAGTGTGCTCATCACAAATGCTCTGCATTTAGCGGGAACAATCGTCTTTCATAATTCGCGCCAGAACGAACATTGTAAATTTAAATCATTTAGTTACCGTGAGTTTATCAAGCTGATTATTGGGTTGTAGCCGGGGCATCTGTAAAGAAAACTGACAAAAACGGTGAAGATCCGCCGGCGAACAACAGCCCGGCAGCCCGCTTTTATCTGAACCGTAAGCGCCTGCCGATACTGTGGCGAACGTTGTCGCCTGGCCTGCGCCGCTATAGGTGACCGGCACTGTCAGAATCCCACATTGCCGCTGGGCATGGGCGGGTAGTCGCCAACGTTCGCTCCCTTGCGTTCCACCGTATCAATAGCCTCTTCCATAATATCCAGCCCTTGCAGCAGTGTTTCAGGCGGCATATTCAGGGCCGGGTACATGCGCACCTGCGCCTGGTTGTCGCAGATAGCCCACACGCCGCGGCGCAGCATTTCATGGCGTACGGCGCGGGCCACGAAAAACTCTTCCCCCGGCTTCGACTCCGCCGCGAAGGAGACACCCATCAGCAGGCCGAGATTTCGCACCTGGGTGACGATACCGTAACGTGACTCCCAGGGCGCCATGCGCTCGGCGGCGATGTCCGCCAGCCTGGCGGCGTGGGCGAGTACATTGTCACGCTCGTAGATTTCCAGGGTTTTCAGGCAGGCGGCACACCCGCCAGGCGTGCCGGCAAACGTGCTGCCGGCGGTAGCCCGCGGGTTGTCCCCCAGAATATCGTCCCGGGCGGCCACTCCTGCGCAGGGCTCCACGCCGCCGGACATGTTCTTGCCCGCCACCAGGATATCCGGCACCACATCGTAATGCTCAACGCCCCACATCCTGGCGGTACGGCCCAGCCCGGTCAGCACCTCATCGGCAATCATCAGCCAGTCGTACTTGTCGCAGATTCTGCGCACGCCCTGGAAAAAATCCCGGCTGGGAATCCAGTTGCCCCCTTCCGCGAGCCCGGGCTCTATGAGGATGGCGGCGATATTCTCGGCCGGCACCACGAATTCAGGCAGGTGTGTTTCCAGGTACCACAGGCAGTACTGGCTGTACTGGGCTTGAGTCATTCCCGCGGGAATATTTTCCGAATAGGGGAATGGCGCTTTCAATACACCGCCGGACCAGGCTTCCATGTACAGGTTGTTGTCGCTGTTATAGGCACTGACCATCTTGGTGCCCAGGCCCTCGCCGTGGAAGCAGGAGGTGAAACTGATGATGTAGCGGCGTTTCGTGTGGCACAGGGCGAGATGGATCGCAGATTCGACCGCTTCCGTGCCGGAGACTTCAAAGCTGAAGCGCGGCAGTGCATTGCCGGGCATCAGTGCCGCGAGCTTCTCGGTCAGGGGGATGCGCAGGGGGTGCTCCCACTGGAAGCCATAGCGCTTGTGTGCCTCGTGCACCGCTTCGATAATCTCCGGGTGACAGTTTCCCAGCGGGTTGGTGGCCCAGCCTCCCTGGAAATCGATATAGCGGTTGTCGTCCAGGTCCCAGACGTAATCCCCCTCGGCCCTGCCCACGATCATCTGGGCGGGGGCGTCGTAACCCTTGTCGGCGCTGCGCTGTGCGGCGGCGGGATAGCGCAGGCCGTTGCGCAGATGGGGCAGGCCACGCTCCAGCAGGGCGCGTGACTTGTGGCCGGGCAGATCGTAGCTCATGAGGTAAACACCACAGTTCGATTGCCGCGCACGATCACCCGGTCTTCCAGGTGATAGCGCAGGCCGCGGGACAATACCGACTGCTCCACGTCGCGCCCCAGCCTGACCATGTCGTCCTTGTCGCAGCTGTGGTTAACACGTATCACGTCCTGTTCGATGATGGGTCCTTCGTCCAGGTCTTCCGTCACATAGTGACAGGTGGCGCCAATCAGTTTCACGCCGCGCTCGTAGGCCCGCAGGTAGGGGTTGGCGCCGATAAAGGACGGCAGGAAACTGTGGTGGATATTGATCAGCCTGCCGGCATATTCACTGCACAATTGCGGCGGGATGATCTGCATGTAACGCGCCAGCACGATGGTTTCGGCGCGATGACGCTCGATAATCTCCGATACCTGCCGGAAGGCCTCGCTCTTGTCCTCCTTCGGCACCGGTACATGGTGGAATGGAATGCCGTGCCATTCCACCATGCTGCGCAGGTTCTCATGGTTGGATATGACACAGGGAATCTGGCAGGCAAGGTCGCTGCTCTTCCAGCGATGCAGTATATCGGCAAGGCAGTGAGAGGCGTGGCTGGCAAGTATTACCACCCGCTGCAGCTGGTTGTTGTCCCGCAGGTTCCAGCTCATCCCGAGCTCCTCAGCCAGCGGCGCAAACTCATCCCGAAACTCTTTCAGGCTCACGCTCAGTGATTTGGCACTGATCACGTTGCGCATGAAGAACCACCCCTGCGCCACATCGGTATGGTGGTTGGACTCGGTCAGGGAGCCGCCCCGGTCCGCGACAAAGCGCGACACCGCCGCGACAATGCCCACCCGGTCCGGGCAGGAAACCACCAGGGTGTAACTCGGTAATCGTTGCGCGTCGTTCATTGATCAGTGTCCTTGCCTGGAGCGCGGCCAGTCGCCGCCTGCTTCACCGTGTCGCCTCGAGCTATCTGCCGTCAGGGACAGGCCGCGCGTCCCGGGTTTTCTGTATTTCTGTTCAATTTTTTGTATGGGTATATAATGCCAGCTTGACGGGTTATTTCCAAGTCACTGCAGCAATGACAAAGGCCACACAGGTAGATTCCATGGGTACGAAGAAACCCGGCATCAGCAGCTCGATCCAGACCGAGCGCAGGCGTCTGCTGATCGACGCGACGATAAGCGCCATCTCGGAGCACGGCCTGCCAAAACTCACCCTGGCGAAGATCGCCGCGATCGCCGGGCTCAGTGCCGGCTCGGTCAACTTCCACTTCGCCAGCAAGGAAGCCCTGCTGCTGGAGACCCTCACTGAACTTGCCAGGGAGTTCGAGCAGCGCATACTCAATGCCCTCGAATCCGCCGGTCCCAGCCCGGCAAAAAGGCTGCTGGCCATGTTTGAGGCGTCGCTGGACCCGAATATCACCGAGCCGCGCAAGACCGCCGTTTGGTTTGCCTTCACCTCCGAGGCCAGGTCCCGGGCAGATTACCAGCGCATCTGCGGCGACCAGGACCAGAAGATCTTTGCCATCACCCTGCAGCTGTGTGACGAGATCATCCACCAGGGCGACAAGCAGCGGCAGATGAACCCCCGGGCCATGGCCAATGCGGTACAGGGCCTGATAGACGAGATCTGGGAGGCAATACTCTACGCCGGAGAGGGTTACGACCGGGAAGATGCCCGCTTCATGTACCTGGCATTTCTCGCCAGCGTATTCCCCTGGGCCTTCGACCTGCCGGACAGCCAGGTGGAGTCGGGGCAACGACTGGCGACTGCGGACAAATCCCTGCAGATTATCAGGGCGGAGCGGGAGCATCTCGAGCCGCTCGCCGCCCTGTTTGATCTCTACCGCCAGTTTTACCGGCACAAGCCGGATGCAGCGCTGGCCCGGAAATTCATCGGGGACAACCTGAAAAAGGAGCGCTCGGTGCTGTTCCTGGCGCTGGACAGCGCGGGCAAGGCCCTGGGATTCACCCAGCTCTACCCGGGCTGGTGTTCGGTCAGCGCGAGCCCCACCTGGGTGCTTTACGATCTCTATGTCGAACCCCCGGTGCGCCAGCGCGGCGTGGGCCGGGCGCTGATGCAAGCCGCCGAGAAGATGGCCCGAAAAAGCAGGGCAAGCCGTATCGACCTGGAAACGGCTATCGACAATTACACCGCCCAGGCACTCTACGAATCACTGGGCTATGAGCGCGAGCGGGACTTTTACAAGTACTCGCTGGAACTGGACTGAAGCAGGGATGAATCAAGACCCGGGCCGGGGGCGGACATACCCTGGCCGGGCAAGGCGGAGATTATTCCGCCGTGAGAATATCCGCGTGTTTGCCTGACCGTATCTCCTGCTGCGCGAGCAGCAGCGCCTTGCGCAGCGCCCCGACCAGATCGTCTATCTGTTCCCGCGTGATGATAAGGGGCGGCGACATGATGCAGACGTTAATCAGAGGGCGCACCAGCAGCCCGAGATCGTGGCAATAACTGTCCACCAGTTCACCGAGGGCATAATCCTGCGCCAGCAGCTGCGCCCCGCTGGCACCGGTCTCCAGCCGCATCTCCACCGCGGCCATGAGGCCAGTACCCCGCACTTCCGCCACCAACGGAATGTCGCTGAGAGTTCGCAACTGCTGCTGAAAATAGGGGCCGATTTCACTGACATGCGCCAGCAGGCCCTCACGCTCAATGATATCCCAGCTGGCCAGGGCCGCGGCGCAGGACACCGGATTGGCCGACCAGGTATACCCGTTGCTGTAGATATTCCCCCGGGAGTCCGCCCCGGATATTTCGTCGATAAACCGGTCGGACACTGCGAACCCGCCCAGCGGCACGTAGCCGGAGGTCAAGCCCTTGGCAAAGGTGATAATGTCAGGGACGATGCCGAACACCTTCTCAGAGGCAAACCAGTGGCCCAGTCGCCCGAATGCGGTGACCACCTCGTCGGCGATGTAGACAATGCCGTATCTCTTGACCACTTCCCAACAGCGCCGGTTGTAGTCGGCAGGCGGCACGATCACCCCACCGGAGCCCATCACCGGCTCGGCGATGAAGCACATGACGTTCTCCGGCCCCAGCTCCAGAATCTTGCTTTCCAGTTCATCCACCAGGAAATCACAGAACGCTTCCTCACTTAGCTCCTGATGGTGATAAGAGTGACATGGCACACTGAGGAAATGCACGTTGTCCTGCTTGGTATCCATCGCGGTCTTGTCGCGCTCCTTGCCGGTGACGGAAGCGGACAAAAATGTACTGCCGTGATAGGCGTGGTCCCGTGAAAGGATGTGCTTGCGTTGGCGCTGGCCCTTGATGTTGTTGGCCAGCTGGCACAGTCGCAAGGCGGAATCCACCGCGGTGGACCCGCCGGTGGTGAAGAAAATACGATTGAGGTCCCCGGGGGTTTCAGCGGCGATGCGCCGGGCCAGCTCGACCTCCCGGGGGTTTATGGTGGAAAACGCCGTCGAATATCCGAGCTCCATAATCTGCCTGGACACCGCGTCGGCAATCTCGCGCCGACCGTAACCTGTCTGCATGCACCACATACCGGCGGGGCCGTCGATCATGCGCCGACCCTGGTCATCAGTTATGTAGATGCCCTCCCCGCGCACGATGACCGGGGTTGACTCATCCTCCCCCAGCCCGGGCAGATCGGCCCAGGGATGAAGTGAATGGCGGTTGAACTGGCGTCGAAAGGACGACACAAAAACTCCTAGAGGCTTGCTGACAGGGTCGCCAGGTACCAGTGAATGAATTCCTTCAGGGTATTTTCGAATTCAGGGTGATAGGGACCCGGCTCGAAGAAGTGGGAATTCACGCCCTCGCTGTTGCGGGTAATAATGTATTCGTCCTCCAGCGTGGTGTTGTGCCACAACCAGGTCACCTTGTCGCGCTCGTAATCCACCCCCTCCCGGGCATCGCCGTTGACGAACCACACCACCTCCATATCGGTTGCCGTGAGACCGCGGGGAATAAAGCGGTAGAGCACACAATGGTCCGGGTAATTGAGCATGAAAGACAGGGGGCCCATCTGGAAATCCCCGGCGCCACCGTCATAACCCTGGATATGGCCCATCAGGGGCGCAACGGGCTGGCCGTCCTCACTGCCTGTCAGGTAGCCGTCAAACAGGCCGTAGCGGCTGGTGTACACGCAGCAGCCAAAGCTCTCGGCGCCCAGATAAATACCGTGGTGTTCCTTACCCATGCCTTTCACCCCGGTGACCGACTCGGTTCTGTCCAGCATGGCCTGCACCACGTCGGCTACCTTGTGGTCCAGGTCCTTCAGGGTGTGCATGCGGGCATAGCTGCGATGGGAGGTCGCACAGTGATAACACTCCAGGTAATTTTCCAGTACCAGCTTCCAGTTGGCATCCACCCGGTAAGTCTGCTTGTGCGCCACCCTGGCATTTGCCAGGTCATAGGCTCCCAGCGGCTCGTTCAGGTGCTGTAGGGGGCCGAGAAAATCGGCGGCTTCCGGGTCGCAGTTGATAAATACCAGGCCCATATAGACCACCACCCGAGCCCGCTTCAATCCGTGGGCGGCCATGTCGAAATCGGGCCGCATATTCATCTCGCGCGCAGCCTTCAGGCTGCCGTCGGTGTTATATACCCAACCGTGGTAGGGACAGACAAATGTCTTTCTGTTGCCGCTCGCATGCTCGCAGACGCGGGCACCGCGGTGGCGGCAAATATTCATCAGGGCGCGGATCTCGCCACTGTCGTCGCGCACGATGATCAGCGAGTCCTCGCCGATCTCCAGCAACAGGTAATCCCCCGGTTTTTGCAGTTCGGAAACATGGCCGGCGTAGATCCAGCTGCGGAACACCAGTTCCCGCAGTTCCCGCTCATAGACGAGATGTGAGCGGTAGAAATAGGAATCGATGGCATGGTCGGGGCGCAGCGCCTCCACGCGCAGTTTTTCCGCCAGTTTTGCCACGGAATCATCCACGTCGGTCGCTACAAATTTCATGCCATCACCACAAGCTATTGGATTGGTTTGTGAGGAACGCATGAGTATAGCAATCTTTTATACAGACATACAGTTTTCTAAACGGGTATTCAGGTTTTGATATTTTGGCGACAACAGGGATGTAGCGCGCAAATATGCAGGATCGAAGGGCCTACACGGCGCGCAAATACCATTCGTAATCCAGGTTGGAGATACGGGCGTGGAACGCCTCGCACTCCGAGTGGCGCATACTGCCAAACGCGCTGCAATAGGCCTCCCCCAGGTAATCAGGCATCACGGTGGACCGGTCAAAGGCTGCCAGCGCCTGCTCCCAGCGCGCCGGCAGGCTGGCTTCCCGGGCGGCCAGCTTGGTGCCCTCGGCAACCATCGGCCCCGGCTCGCAGCCCTGGGTGATACCGAAATGCATCCCCGCCAGTACCGCGGCTGCGACCAGGTAGGGGTTGGCGTCAGCCCCGGCAACGCGGTGCTCTATGCGCCGGTTCTGGTGACCGGAGACCGGAATACGCAAACTGACATCGCGATGGTTGTAGCCCCAACTGGGCGCCAGCGGAACGTAGTTACCGGGCACGAAACGGCGATAGGAGTTCGCATTCGGGGCAAAGATGGCCATGGCCTCACTCATGGTTTCCGCAAGGCCACCGATGGCGTGGCGGAACAGCGGCGAAAGCGCCGGTGTCGCATCACTGGCGGGGTCGCTGAACACATTGGTGCCATCGCCGTCATACAGGCTGGCGTGAATGTGCAGGCCGTTGCCGCCGCTGCCGGCAAAGGGCTTGGCCATAAAGGTAGCCGACAGTCCGTGCTGCAGGGCCACCCCCTTGACGATACGCTTCAACAACAGGGCGTGATCGCATGCAAGCAGCGGGTCATCGACGTGGTGGGTATTGATCTCCCACTGCCCCGGCGCAAATTCCGACAACATGGTAGTCATGGGTACCGCCTGCTGTTCACAGGCAATGCGCACCGCGTCGAGAAAGGCGTCGTGCTGCCACATATCCTCCGCCATGGAATACTGGATTCCCTGCTGCTCCAGGCGGGTGCCCGGTATTCGCCCCAGCAGCGGACGGGGTGCAATGCCATCTCCGGGGGCGACCAGGTAGAATTCCAGTTCGGTGGCGATAACCGGCTTCAGCCCCATCGAGCCGAAGCGCTCCAGCACCCGGGCCAGTACATGGCGGGGATCCATCCACGCGGGTTCACCGCCCATCGCGAAGTGACTGGCGATGACCTGCCCGGTGGGGGAAGCCAGCCAGGGTACCGGAGACAGGCTGCCGCTGACCGGCAGCAACTTATTGTCCGGCTCTCCGGCCACGAGACGCGGATCGACCTCGTGATCATACTCTCCCATGGTCGTCACCAGCGGCTGGGTGGCCGGGCTCTTCAGGGCTCCGTCGAACAGCGCGCCGAATTCACTGCGGTGAATTCGCTTGCAGCGGAAGATACCGTTCATATCCGGCATCAATACTTCCAGCATGGCTATGTGCGGATATTGCTGCTGAAACGCCTCGAGTTCGGTTTTGTCAGCCACCTGCATAGTCACCCCGCATCCTTGTTTTACTTTACTGTTACCTGAATCTCATGCAAACACAGACTGGTCAGTGATCCAACTGGCGGTTCGCATGCAACGGGATAACCAGGGCATCCAGCCCCACACAGTCATCGACCATCAATCGTACCGGGTTGATATCGACCTCCTCTATACAGTCCGACATCTCCACTGCGAGCACTGACAGCCGTGCCGCCATCCGGCAGAAAGCCGCCAGTGCCAGCGCTTCCCGACCACGCACAGCACCGAGCAACTTGTGCATCCGCAGGCGCCGCAGTGCGCGCATGGCCTCCGCGGGAGCGAACGGCGGCAGCAGCACAGCCGTATCTTGAAGCAACTCGGCGTGTACTCCCCCAAACCCGATCAGCACTGTGGGTCCGAACTGGCTGTCACGGGCGATGCCGAGAATCATCTCGACGCCCTCCCCGGTCACCATGGGTGCCACCAGCAGTCCGGGACCCAGCCGCGCTGTCATTTCAGCGCAAGCACGCCCCAGCTCTTCAGAATTCGCCAGGTCGAGCCTCACTCCACCCACGTCTGACTTGTGGGCAATGCCTCTGGCCGCAGTCTTCAGGACAACCGGAAAGCGCAAGGCCTGCAGCACTTCCCGAGGCACACCCGGGCCGTCGAAGGCAAGTCCCGCCACTACCGGAATGCCGAAATCCCGCAGCAACTGCCCGGAGCTGGCCTCGTCAATATGCGTTACGCCCTGCAGGTACAGGCGCCAGCGATCAACGATCTCCGGCGCCGTCGCAGGCGGAGCCGGATCGTCTTCCCGGGCGAGGAAATCCCGGTACGCCATGACACTGCGCGCGGCCACCTGGAACTCACGCAGACCGTCCAGTACGGGATAACCCTGCCGGGTCGCCTCGATTGCGCCGGGATCAGCACCGGAACCCGACCAGTTGGCCACCAGGCAGACCGGTTTGCCAGTGGCCTGGTGTGCGCCGCGCAGGTATTGCAGGTAACTGCTGTAGATAGCACCCCGCGGCCCCCGGTCGTGCACTACTGCTCCCAGTGCGACCCCCGGGTCGCTGAGCAGCGCTGTAAAACAGGACTCCATATAGCGGCCTGCATCGACTCCCCCACTGCCCCAGGCATCCAGCGGATTCACCGCCGGCAAGCCCTCATCCAGGATGGTCTCCAGCGTCGCCACAGTCGCCGCATGCAGGCGGGGATATTCCAGCCCCAGCTCGTCCGCCAGGTCGATGGCCAGTTGTCGCTCGCCGCCCGAATCGTGCATCGTGGCCAGCCCCCCGGGCGGCACCGGGTGGGGCTGGGCAAACAGGATAAGGGCCGCGGCCAGCTGCGCCATATCGTCCACCCGCTGCACCCCATGGCGCTGGAAAACGGCATCGTATACCGCGTCGCTCCCCGCCAGTGCACCGCTGTGGGATACGGCCAGCCGCGCTGCCAGTTCGGTCCTGCCCACTTTCAGCGCCACGATGGGTATGTGCAGACGCCGCGCCTTCTCGAGTGCGCGCACCAGGCGCTGCGGATGGCGGCTGGTTTCCAGGAACAGGCCGACAACCGCGGTGCCGGGCAGATCCAGCACGTAGTCGAGGTAATCCTCCACCGCCAGGCACAACTCCTGGCCGGTGGATGCGGCGAACAGGAAGTCCAGGCGCTCCTCGCAATCCAGGATGCCCGACATACCGGCGCCCGATTGGCTGAGCAGCACCACATTGCCAGGGCGTTCGTGGTCGCGGGTGTCAAAACCGGACAGCCAGACACCGCCGCCAAAATTGAAGAAGCCCATGCTGTTGCCGCCGTGCAACAACATTCCGGCGGCCAGCGCCTTGCGCTGTATCCGCTGGGCCAGGCCGGGGCTGTTGTCTCCGGCGATGGCCATGCCGGAGAAAATGGTTGCCGCCTCGACACCCAGGGCCACAGCTTCATCAAAGCAGGCTTCCAGCCGGGTATCGTTTACCGCGAACACCACGTGCTGCGGCACCTCGGGCAAGTCCGCCAGAGAGGCGAAACAGGGAAAGCCCTCGACGGCATCACGGCTTGGATTGATCGCGAAAACCGCGGCCGGGCAGGCACCTTTCCGAAGGTTGAGCAGCACCTCGTTGCCCGGGGAACCGGCCCGGGTGCTGGCGCCAACCACCGCTATCGAACGCGGTTGCAGCAGCGGGTCGAGCCGGTGCGCCGGCACAGGCCCCGCCTAGAAGCTGCCGGGGGGCACTGCGCGCCGCCGCGGAGGGTTGAATACCGGCGCGTCAATCACCTTGCAGGGCGCCAGCACCCTGGTCCACTGCAGTTCGCGCTGGTAGTAAATTTCAGCCACCAGCTCGTCGCCCACCGCCCCGTGGGGCATTTCGATCTGGGCGAACGCGACATTCGACTTGGCAGTGGGGCACCAGGCCGCCGAAGTCACCGTGCCCACCTTGTTAGCGCCCTTGAGAATAAACGAGTGCTGGGCAGGCTTGTTGCCGTCCACATCGAGCATCGCAAAGCGGTAGCGCGAACCCTCCGCCTGCTCGCGCCGCAGCGCCCGGCGTCCGTTGAACACGGGCTTGTCCATATCCACCAGCCAGCCCAGGCCGAGCTCGAAAGGCGAACGCGAGCGACCATTGCGGACGGCCGATTCCGCCGGCACAAAGTCCACCCCCGCCTGCAGGAAACCCGCCTCGATTCGTGCCAGGTCCAGCGCATCGGACCCGAAGGGCTTGATAATATGAGGCTTGCCGGCCTCGAACAGGCGATCCCAGAGCGCTTCTGCCCTGTCCGGTGCAATCCACAACTCGTAGCCGAGATCCCCGGTAAAACCGGTGCGGCTCACCGTGAGAGTAGCGCCCTCGAAGGGGAACGTGGTGAGACCGAAGGGTTTGAGTTGCTCCAACCCGGCCAGCCCCATGGCCAGCAACACGGCGCAGGAGGTTGGCCCCTGCACCGCCAGTGCTGCCACCTCATCGCTTTCGTCCACAATCGTCACGTCAAAACCCAGCGCACACCAGTGCAGCCAGTCGATCGCGCGGGCGAAAGCGCAGATGCGGTAATCGTTTTCGCCCAGGTGAAAAATAGTGCCATCGTCCATGACCTGGCCAGCGTCATTGCACCATACGGTGTAGCCTACCCGACCGACCCGGATCTTGCTGACATCGCGGGTGACCATGCGGTTGAGGCAGGCCTCGGCATCGGGTCCCGTAATGCGGTACTTGTTCATCGGCGAGAGGTCGAACACCCCCGTGGTACTGCGTATGGCGAAGTACTCCAACTCGACATCGGTATAGGCGGTGGGTGTGGTATAGCCCTTCCAGGTACCCCAGGCGTTCAACTCACAGGCGGCGGCCACCCGGTTATGAAAGGGCGTGCGCAGCATCATCGTCTGGTCGCTTTTTGACGTCATACCGGCGCACCCCGCTTGATGATTTCCCGGGCTGCATTTTTTCCGGCCAGGCCCATTACCCCGCCCCCGGGATGTGCTCCCGCACTACACAGGTACAATCCGTCCAGGCCGCTGGCGTACTGCGTCGCCCCCGGGAAGGGCCGGGTCATCATCACCTGGTCAAGGCTCAGCTCGCCGTGGTGCCAGTGACCCCCTTTCATGCCATGGCCCCGCTCCAGATCCGCAGGCGTAAGCAGCTCGCTGGCCACCACCTGCTCGCGTATGCCCGGCGCATACTCCGCGATTTTGGCGAGCACAAGTCGGGTGAAATGCTCCCGATGGGATTCACCGGCGGCCGCACTGGCGCCCTCCCAGCCCCCCGCCGGCTCGAAGGGTGCGAACTGCACAATGGCCGACAGCACGTGGCAACCCGGCGGGGCCCCGGCAGGATCACTCACGGTTGGTATGCTGATATCCAGAACGGGAGCGGCGGAGTACTCGCCATACTTGACCGCATTGAAGGCGCGCTCTATGTAATTCATATCCGGCGCGATCACCAGACGCTGAGCCAGCTGTGCATCCTCCAGGCCGTTAAAACGCGGCAACCCGTCGAGGGCCAGGTGCAGCTTGGCAGCCCCTCCGTCACAGCGAATCTGGCTGACCCGTCGCGCCATACCCGTTTCCATGTTGCGGAAACCCACCAGTTTTTCAAAGGTGGTCACCGGGTCAGCGTTGGATACCACCACCGGGGCTCGCAATTGCCCGCCCGATGCCAGGGTTACTCCCGTCACCTGGCCGTTGAACATATCGATACTGCGCACCCGCGAGCCGAGGCGCAGTTCCACGCCCCTGGCCCGGGCACTGGCGGCCATCGCCTCCCCGAGAGCGCCCATGCCGCCTTTTACCTGGGCCACGCCGGTATAGCCAAACACCTCCCCAACCCGCCGGTAGAGGTAGCCAAACACGGTGTTCGGCGTGCGTGGCCCCATGCGTGAACCGAGCACACTGTCAACGCTCAGCAGGGCTTTCAGTTGCGGGCTGTCGAAATGCTCATCCATCAGGTCGTACATGTTGCTCAGGACAATGCGCATCAGGTCGCTCATGTCTTCCCGCCCGAGCAGTTTCAGGCGCACACCCAGCTTGACCAGTGCAAACCGATCCGCGAGGTTTGCCTCCACCAGCCCGGGTGGGCGGGACTCAAACAGCCGGGAGATCAGTTTGGCGTATTTCAGGGTTTTTTCATGAAACAGTTTATAGGCGTCGCGGTCCTCGCCACCCAGCCTGCCCCCCTCGGCCAGCGGGCCCAGCACGGACAGGTGCTGACCATCAACATCCAGCAGCACCGAGGCGAGGTCGCGCGCCGCCAGTTCCAGGCCGTGCTTCTCGAGCTTGAGATCGCGAGAGACCCGGGGGTGCAGCTGGTACAGCCACTGGGCACAGGACGATACCGAGTAACCGGGTGCGAATTCGCGGCTGGCGGCGGCGCCGCCGGGACTGTCGCCGGCCTCCAGCACCAGGACTTTCCTGCCCGCCTTTGCCAGATAAGTGGCACACACCAGGCCGTTGTGGCCAGCGCCTACCATGATAACGTCGTAGTTGTCAGTCATCGGCGTAGCCTCCCGGCACCACGTCTGGTCGGCGCAAGTCCATGAGGATCTCCCGCGCCGCATTGGCGCCCGGTGCGGCCATCACACCGCCGCCGGGGTGCGTGCCGGAACCGCACATGTACATCCCCCGCACCGGGCCGCGGTACTGGGCGTAGCCGGGAAAGGGCCGGTTAAACAGCAACTGGTCGAAGGTGAGCTCGCCCTGGAAGATATTGCCCTCGGTCAGGCCGACCTCGGCCTCAATCTCCCGCGGGGTACGGGTTTCGCAATGCAGAATGAGGTCCCTGAAATCGGGGCTGTAGGCTGCGATCTGGTCGATGACAGACTTCTCGAAACCCGCCTTGTCGGCGTCGGTCCATTCACCGCCATTGATTCTGGGTGGCGCGTACTGAACGAACACGGTCATCATGTGCTTGCCCGGTGGCGCCATGGTCGGGTCGGTCTGGCTGGGAATCAACATATCGACATAGGGATCTTTCGACCAGGTACCCTCCTTCCAGTCGTCGTAGGCCCGCTCCAGACGCTCCAGGGAGTCGGTAAAATGCATGTCGCCCAGCATCAGCGGGCTGTTCTGGTCCAGCCCATTGAAGGTGGGCAGGCCGTCGAGGGCAATGTTGAGCTTGCCCGAGGAGCCGCGGATCTTGAAATTCTTCGCCTTGCGAACCACGTCCTCGGGCAGGTCGCTCTCATCCATCACATCCAGGAAGGTGCGCTTCGGATCCAGGTTGGACACCACGATATTTGCCCGGTACTCGGTGCCGTCCCTGAGTGCTACACCCTTCACCTTGCCATGGCTGACCATGATCCGGTCGACATCCGCGCCGCAGATGATCTCCCCGCCAAAGGCCTGGAAGGATTTGGCCAGGGCTCCAGCCACCGCTCCCATACCCCCGCGGGCAAAGCCCCAGGAGCCGACGTTGCCATCGACGTCGCCCATGTAATGGTGCAACAGCACGTAGGCAGTGCCGGGCGAATACACGCCCAGCGCCGTACCGATCACCCCGGTACCACCCAGGTGCGCCTTGATCACATCGGTTTCGAAGTATTCGTTAAGATAGTCCCCGACACTTTTCGTCCAGAATTTCAGCGTGTCCGCCAAGCCCTCCTCCCCCATCTCGGTGAAGGAGCGGGCAAAGCCGAGCAGGTCACGCAGGTCGCGCAGCTTGAGGGACGTGGGATCCGGCGGGCGACGCAGCAGGTAGGGTCGGATCAGCCGCGTCTGCTTCATAACATCGGTAGCGTAGCGCTCGTAGGCATTGGCATCCCGCTTCGAATGTCGGGCCATCTCCCGATACTGGCGGTTGTGGTCGTAATAGTTGCCGTAGTAGTCGCCGTCGCGCTTGAACGTGACGCCGCCGCCATAGGGCACCACCTGCAAGCCGTGCCGGGGCAGTTCCAGATCGCGGGCGAGCTCGGGACGCAGCAGGCTGCAGACATAGGAGCAGTTGGAATAAGTCCAGCCCGGATACAGTTCGCGACTGACGGTGGCGCCGCCTATATAGTCGTTGCGCTCCAGCACGGCGACGTCCAGCCCCGACTTGGCCAGGTAGGCCGCATTGGTGAGGCCGTTGTGGCCTGCACCGATAACAATGGCATCGTATTTCTTCAAGGCTGGCTCCGCTTGCAGGCCCCTTGCGAGGCATCCGACCGCTCGGCCCGAGCATGCCACGGGTGCCATTTCCTGTCCAGCGCTGAATGAACAGTCATTCAGTGGTTGCCAGCGCAGCGGCGCTGGTTTAGGGTTGACCGGAACCATGAACAATCCAGGGCCCGCGCCGCATGGCGGGACAAAACCTCAGCAAGGTAGCCGGGTGACCAAGACCGCCAACAAGACTCGTCGCGCCCAGCCCAGGGAAGTCCGCAGGGAACAGCTTATCCAGGCTACCATCAAGTGTATCGCCAGGCATGGCCTGTCAGGTGTCACCATGGGCCGGGTTACCAGGGAAGCGGGGCTCAGCATGGGCATCGCCAACCTGCATTTCGAAAGCAAGGAAAAGCTGCTGCTGGAAACCCTCAAGCTGGTGACGGAAGAGTATGCCGCTGGCCAGACCGAGATACTGACCAGCGGAGACTACCCTTCCACCGCCGCCAGAATAGAGGCCCTGCTGGCATTCGACTTCAACCAGAACGTTGCCGACAAAAACAAACTCGCGGTCTGGTTCGCTTTTCTGGGGGAGGCCAAGTCCCGGCCCACCTACCAGCGTATCTGCTCGCGGCAGGACTCGCTGGCCGAAGAGAAAATAACCGCGCTGTTCCAGCTCGCGCTGGACGAGGCCGGCGACAAAAAGGCAGATGCCGGACTGCTCGCGGCAGGTTATATTGCGCTGGTGGACGGCCTGTGGCTGAACTCGCTGGTGGATCCGCGGCGGTTGCCCTGGAAAAAAGCGCTGCGGGCGGCCCGGCAGTTCCTCGCCAGTGCCCTGCCGCAGCACATCAGCCTCCCTCCCGGATGAGAACAGAGACGCGATGCAAATCGAACTGACCGAGCAGACCCTGACGTGGCAGCAGCTGGTGCTGGACTATGTCGAACATGAACTCCTTCCCTGGGAAGTGACAGCGGAGCTGAACGGTGGCGAACTGCCCGCCGGGGTAATGCAGCGCATTCAGGGGGAGGCCCTGAAGCTCGGGCTGCCGGGTATGGATGCACCCATTGCCCATGGCGGGCTGGGTCTGAGCATGGTCGACCAGGTAGCCGCCTGGGAAGCGCTCGGGCGGGCTACCAACGCGCTGTGCTGGTGCTTCCCGGAAGCGCAATCCTGGATGTACGAGGCCTGCGCCGACAGCCCCTACCAGCTCGAAACCTACGTCCAGGCGCTGCTGGAAGGCCGCCGTCGCGAAGCCTACGCAATCACGGAGGCGGAGTCAGGCTCCCACGAGGTCGTCAACACGACAGCCCGGCAAACGGGTGATGGCTACGTAATAAACGGGGAAAAATGGTTTGTCACCTCAGGCAACCTGGCGGACTTCCTGTTTGTCCAGGCCAAGGCAGGCGAGGATGGTGACGCGCTCTTTATCGTCGACATGGACAGCCCGGGTATTGAGGTGGCGGAAAACCCCCTGTTTTCCCACACGTTTCCGTCGCATCACCCGACCTATCGTTTTACCGATGTAAAAGTCCCTGCGCGCAACCGGATAGGCGGGGCCCGTTCGGGCATGGATTACAGCCGCAGCTGGTTCCGGCACGAGCGCATGACCATCTCCGCCCGCATGCTGGGCGCGGCCACCCGCATGATCGAGGAAGCCACCGAGTGGGCCCGCGGCCGGCAAATACTCGACGAAAAACTGATCGACAAACAGGCGGTGCAGTTCATGCTGGCCGATTGCAGTACCGAGCTGTGGGCGGCGCGCCTGATGGTGTATGAGGCGGCCCGGGCACACGACCGGGGCGACGTTGACCTGAAGTCCCTGCACGTGCGCTGCTCCATGGCCAAGTTGTATGCGACGGAAATGGCCAACCGGGTGGCCGACCGCTGCCTGCAGATCTGGGGCGGCCGGGGATATCGCCGCGACAATGCCGTGGAGCGTTTCTTCCGCGAAGTAAGAGTCGATCGTATCTGGGAAGGCAGCAGTGAAATCCAGCGAATGATCATCGCCAGCGCCCTTGCCAAGCGCGGACTGGGCGGCATGTAATGCTGGCCAGCGGGGCACAGCGCCTGGGGTCACGCCAGACCATAGCGGCTATCGCCCTTGTGCTCGCGGTGTTTGTGCCTGCGGGACCAGTCCCGGTACATGCCGCAGAGCAACCACTTCTCAACATCTATAACTGGTCGGACTACATCGACCCGGACCTCATCCTGGAATTCGAACAGGAGTTCGGTATCAAGGTAAATTACGATATCTACGACTCGAGTGAAATCGTCGACACCAAGTTACTGACCGGACATTCCGGTTACGATATCGTTGTGCACTCCGCCTCGTTTTCAGCGCGCCTGATTCCTATTGGCGTGTACCGCAGCGTGGACTATGAGCGCCTGGCAAACTGGCATCATATCGATAAAGAACTCGTCGCCAAGATACGCCGCTATTTCGGCCAGGATATCGCCGGCGTACCGTATATGTGGGGCACCACGGGTTTTGCCTACAATCGCGACCTGATACTGGAGCGTATGCCGGACGCGCCTCTGGACAGCGCCGCCATGCTGTTCGACCCCGATGTGGTCGCGCGATTTGCAGACTGCGGCGTGAGCCTGCTGGACGATCCTACCTCGGTTATTCCGATTGCCATGATGTACCTGGGATTTCCGGCTAATTCCGTTGACCCTGAACACCTGGCAAAAGCAGAGGAGCTGCTGAAGGGCGTCAGGCCGTACGTGAAGTACTTCAGCTCCACCAAAATGCTGCTGGATCTGCCAAGCCGGGAAGTGTGTCTCGCCATGGCCTGGTCGGGCGACTATGCGGTGGCCATCAGCCGGGCGGCTGAGGCCGGGGTGGATATCGACCTGGGCTACACCATACCAAGAGAGGGCGCTATCGACTGGTACGATGTCATGTATATTCCGGCGGACGCGCCCCATCCGGACAACGCCTACCTGTTCCTTGACTTCATGCTGCGCCCGGCTGTCATCGCCAGGGCCAGCAACTATATCGGCTATGCCAACGCCAACCGCGACGCCAGGCCGCTGGTGGACGCGGTGCTCACCTCTGACCCCGGCATCTACCCCGACCAGCAGACGATGAATCGCCTCGAGCCGTCCGTGGTGCTGCCTCCCAAACTGGAGCGGCGCCGCTCCCGCACCTGGACCAAGGTAAAGACCGGACTATGACGTGACGGGGTATCGCACATGACTGAAACTAGCGGCGGCAACAGCGCAAATGCCGGCGGCGCCTGCAGCGGCTCGCCCTGGAAGGACCCGTCGCAGCAGCCGTTTATCGAACTGCAGTCCCTGAGCAAGCGCTTTGGCCAGTTCAGCGCGGTCGACGACATCAGCCTGAAGATCTACCGGGGGGAGTTGTTTACCATCCTGGGCGGCTCCGGCTGCGGCAAGTCCACCCTGCTGCGCATGCTTGCGGGTTTTGAAAAACCCTCCGCGGGCCGCATCCTGATTGACGGAGTGGATATCACCTCGTCACCGCCCTATGAGCGGCCCGTCAATATGATGTTCCAGTCCTATGCGGTATTCCCGCACATGACGGTGGAGCAAAACATCGCCTACGGCCTGAAGAAGGAAAAGCTGCCGCGGGATGAGGTGGCGCGACGGGTCGAAGAGATGCTGCAACTGGTGCAGTTGCCGCAGCTGGCCAAACGCAAACCCAACCAACTCAGTGGCGGCCAGAGCCAGCGGGTGGCACTTGCCAGGGCGCTGATAAAACGCCCGAAGGTACTGCTGCTGGACGAACCGCTCGCGGCGCTGGACAAGAAGCTGCGGGAACAGACCCAGTTCGAACTGATGAACCTGCAGGACCAGCTGGGCATTACTTTCGTGGTGGTCACCCATGACCAGGAAGAGGCAATGACCCTGGCGACGCGCATAGCGGTGATGGACGCGGGTAAGTTCGTCCAGATAGGCACCCCCAGCGAGGTATACGAATTTCCGCGCAACCGCTTTATTGCGGACTTCTTCGGCAAGATCAACGTGTTCGAGGCGACAGTGGTGGCGAGCGACGGGCAATACCTGACCGCGCGCCTCGATGATAGCGACACCGAAATCAAGACCCGCCACGAACAGAGCCTGGCGCCGGGCAGCCGCTGCTCGATCGGGGTAAGGCCGGAGAAACTGCTTATCAGCACCGAGGCACCCGCCGGGGAAGCCTACACTGTCACCCGCGGCGTGGTGGAAGACCTGGCCTACTACGGCAACCGCTCACTCTACCGGGTGCGCTCCCAGAACGGCGCGGTGATACAGGTCAGCGCCCAGAACTATCAGCGCTCCGCGGAGCTGCTACTGGAGTGGGACGACGAGGTATTCCTGAGCTGGGAATCCGGCTGCAGCGTGGTGCTGACGGAGTGAACAGGGAGCCGCGCATATGACGATGGTCGTCAACCCGGGCAAACGCGACCGCCTGTGGCGCAGCGTTGTCATCGCCACGCCCTACCTCTGGCTGCTGCTGTTTTTCCTGGTGCCTTTCGCCATCGTGCTGAAGATCAGTTTTGCCGACCCGCTGGTGGCCCAGCCACCTTTCACCGCCTTCTTTGACTGGTCGGCGGATGCGGGCAAACGGGTACTTGCCACACTGGATAACTATCGCTTCCTGCTGGAAGACAAGCTGTACCTGGTGAGCTACCTCAAGTCCATCAAGATCGCGCTGATATCAACCGGGCTCTGCCTGCTGCTGGGCTTTCCCATGGCCTACGCCATCGCACTGACACCCTACCCCTGGCGCAACCTGTTGCTGCTGCTCGTCATCCTGCCCTTCTGGACTTCCTTCCTGCTGCGTGTGTACGCCTGGATGGTGATGCTTGGCAAACAGGGGCTTATCAACAACTTGCTGCTCTCTGTCGGGGTGATCGATGAGCCCCTGCAAATGCTGTACACCGATGGCGCTGTCTACCTGGGCATCGTCTACACGTATGTGCCGTTCATGATCCTGCCCCTGTACGCCACCCTGGAGAAACTCGACCTGGACCTGCACGAGGCCGCCGCCGACCTCGGCGCGAGGCCGCTGCAGGTGTTCCGCGACGTCACCCTGCCGCTGGCCATGCCGGGCATTATCGCCGGCTGCCTGCTGGTGTTCATTCCGGCCCTGGGGGAATACGTTATCCCCGCGCTGCTGGGCGGGCTGGATTCCCTGATGATAGGCCGCACCCTGTACGATGAGTTCTTCGTCAACCGCGACTGGCCGCTGGCATCGGCGGTGGCGGTAGTACTGTTGTTGATCCTGATCCTGCCGATCATGCTGTTCCAGCGCCTGCAGCAGGAGCCGGAGGCATGAGGCGTTCGTCCACTTTCCTGTATTCACTGCTGTGTTTCGGCTATGCCTTCCTGTACCTGCCGATCCTCATCCTGATGATCTACTCCTTCAACGACTCGCGACTGGCGACAGTATGGGGCGGTTTCTCGACCCGCTGGTACAGTGCCCTGCTGGATAATTCCCAGATACTCGACGCCGCACTGTTGAGCCTGCAGATCGCCGTGATCAGCGCCACCGCCGCAACGGTGCTGGGCACGCTGGCGGCGCTCGGCCTCAACCGGATGGGCCGGTACCGGGGCCGCACCCTGTTCACGGGCATGATAGCGGCGCCCCTGGTCATGCCCGAGGTGATCACCGGCCTGTCGCTACTATTGCTGTTTGTCAGCCTGCAGGAGTTGATCGGCTGGCCCGGCACACGCGGCGCCAATACCATTACCATTGCCCACATTACTTTTTCCATGGCCTATGTCGCGGTGATCGTACAGTCGCGCCTCGCCTCGATGGACCAATCGCTGGAAGAGGCCGCCATGGACCTGGGTGGCCGCCCTTTCGCCGTCACTCTCGACGTCACCCTGCCCCTGATCGCTCCCGCCATGGCAGCCGGCTGGCTGCTCGCCTTCACCCTGTCGCTGGATGACCTGGTGATCGCCAGCTTCACGGCAGGTGCAGGTGCCAGCACCCTGCCCATGGTGATCTTTTCCAAGGTAAAACTCGGGGTCACACCGGAGATCAATGCGCTGGCCACGATTATCATCGGCATCGTCACGGTCGGGGTGCTGGTCGCGGGGTGGACCATGCTGCGGCAGCAAAGGCAGTTGGCGAATCAACAAACCAGACCCTGATGTCATTCGACCGAGGTTCTGCTCCAATGCCGGCGGCAAACCGAGCAGTGCTTTTCGGGACACGAGCCCCCATGGATGGGTTTACGGTGAGTCCAGACAATCCATACCCGATTCAACGACCGTCTCTCAAAGAACTTTTGAACAACTGCGACCAAACAATCTGGAGCCAAACAAGGTTTCCCACTAACATGACGGCTCACTGACAGAAATCCCCACGAGGCACCATGCAACAGGCGCGAGCTCCCCGGAGCGTGTTCGACGACATTCTTGGATTGCTGCAACAGCGCCGGGCGGACGAGGCCATCGCGAATTGCCGACAGGCGCTTGACCGGTATCCCGACGATGTGAACATCCTCGGCCTGCTGGGCGCCGCGCTGGGAGACCAGGGCAAGTATGCGGAGGCGGAAGAGATCCTGCTGCGGGTGATAGACCTTACACCCACCTTCGCCAAACCCTATGAAGACCTCGGCACCCTCGTGTTGCAACAGGGACAGGCGGAGCGGGCGATTCCGCTGCTGGAAAAAGCGATACGCCTGGACCCGAAGCAGGAGGCCGCCCACTTCCAGCTGGGCAAGGCGCTGGCGCAGGTGGGTCGCGGCCAGGAAGCTGACGCGGCTTTCGAGCGCAGCTTTGCGCTGTCACCTACCCGCGGCATGATGGCTCGCGCCGCCGAACACCATGCCGCGGGGCGGATGGAAGAAGCCGAGCGACTGTGCCGGCAGGTATTGCAAAAAGACCCGCGACACGTGGATGCGCTGCGCATGCTGGGCCTGATTGCCGCTGCAGCAGGTGACCTGGACGAGGCGGAAAACCTGCTGCGCCAGGCCCTGGCTGGTGCCCCTGATCACATACCCGCCATGTTTGAACTGGGCAGGGTGCTCAAGGAACTGGAGCGGCCTGAAGAGGCGATCGAGGTCTACCAGACACTGATCTCACTGCAACCGGAAAATCCACGGGCGCATTACCGGCTGGCCGGGGTGCTGGCGCCCGCAGCGCTGACCGAGCAATCGGCCGCGGCGTATCGGCGCTGCCTGGCTCTGGACCCTGAACACGCGGGCGCCTGGCTGGGCCTGGGGCATATGCTGAAAACCCTCGGCAAGCAGAGTGAGGGCATCGCTGCCTACAAGCGGTGCCTGGAAATCGAACCGGAATTCGGGGAAGCCTACTTCAGCCTCGCGAATCTCAAGACCTACCGCTTCGAGGACGCGGAGATCGCAGAGATGCAGCAGCGTATTGAAAGCGAAACGGTGCGGGAACCCTCAAAGGTCAATTTCCTGTTTGCCCTTGCCAAGGCGTATGAGGACCGCAGGGACTACGACCAGGCCTGGCAGTACTATGAACAGGGTAACGCCAGACAAAGGATGCTGGTGAGTTATGATCCCGTGCTGACTGAAACAGTGAACGATGATCTGGTCGCATATTTCAACGCGGAATTTTTTCGCGAGCGGGCTGGCGCCGGCAACCCTGACCCCTCCCCCATTTTTATCGTCGGCATGCCACGTTCCGGCTCCACCCTGGTGGAGCAGATTATTGCCAGTCACAGCAAAGTTGAGGGCACCAGCGAGCTGCCCTACATCGGCCGCCTGACCAAGTCGCTGAACCGCAACAGGGCCGATGGCATGCGCTACCCCCAGGTGCTTTCGGAACTTGAGAACCGCCACTTCAACCGGCTGGGGCAGAATTTCCTGGACATGGCGCGCATGCACAGGGTGGAGGGCACGCCGCATTTCATCGACAAAATGCCGAACAACTTTCCGCTGGTCGGTTTTATTCATGCCATCCTGCCCAACGCCAGGATCATTGATGCGCGGCGTCATCCACTGGACGCCTGCACCGGCAACCTGCGGCAACTGTATGCTCGCGGGCAGACCTTCAGCTATGACCAGACCGATATCGGCGAGTACTACCTGCAATACCAGCGCATGATGGATCACTGGGACGAGGTACTTCCCGGCAAGGTGCTGCATGTGCAATACGAGGAAGTCGTGGCTGACCTGGAGAACCAGGTCAAACGCATACTCCACTACCTGGAGCTGCCCTGGGAGGACGCCTGCCTGAACTTCCACAACACGGATCGCGCTGTGCGCACCGCCAGCTCCGAACAGGTTCGCCAGCCCATCTATACATCAGGCATTGGCTTCTGGCGCCACTACGAGGCCCAGCTGGAAGAATTGAAAGAAGTGCTGGAGCCCATCCTGGACCGCTACGCCACACCTGTGTAGGGTCGAATTCAAACGACAATGGCTAATTGAGGTGCGAGGCCCAAGGGAAGAACATCACTAACTGAACGGCCAGACTTCCAGTCCGTGTATCGCATTGCGCACGTCGGCGGTGAGACTGACGACACTGACGGTCTTTACCTTCTCCAGATCGTGCAGGGCGATGGTGGAAGGCGAAGAGCCCGCGGCGACCAGCGTGCCTCCAAGCACACACAGGCCGCGACCGAAGCCGGGGCGCGCGATGCGCGAATCGTCCAGGTCGGTGTGGGTAAGTTTGCTTTCATCGACCGCCGGGACCGCGAAGCTGATGTCCTTGTCGGGCGTCAGCAGGCGCACCCGGTCAGCAGTAGTGTCATTGAACAGGACGCCCTTGCCGAAAGGCCGCGCATTGTGAATACCCCTGGGCAGTGTGGCCGCGCGCACCAGGCTGCGGCCGTCAAAGCGCATCATCCCGGCGGTTTTCAGGCCGCTGAGATACATACCCGTGCCATCGCAAAAGACATTATTCAAATGCAGCTGGTTGCCGGGCGCGGGACCCTCTTCGGACTCGGGGTCGAACGGCGCCCCCTGGTAGCCACTGCCCACCGCCACGACATGTAAACCGAAACAGAAACGATTACTGTCGAGGTCAAAGCCAAGCACCGCGTCATAACCGGTTGAGGTGAGGTACAGCCTGCGCTGGTAGACGAAAATCTCGTGACAGTGCATCAGGAAGCGGTTTCGATAGGAGGCGAGCAACCTGAAATCCGGCGTGTAGACAAACAATTCATTACTGGCGGCGATAAACACCCGCTCACCGTCAAAGGCGATGCCGCGCAAACCGCGATCCCAGCCGCGGCCCTGCCAGTCGATATCAGCCGTGTTCCAGTCGATAACCTGCTGTACCTGCTGCCGCGCAAAATCCACCAGGAACACGCCCCCATGGCTTTCGCCCTGGTTGGTGCCCCTCACAACGGAGCTGGCGATGAGTGTGGTCACGCGAGGCGCGGGGCCCCTTGTGTTTGCGTTGAACGGGCGGGTCCGGTCTGGCTCTGCCCAAGATGTTCGGGCGGCACATAATCGAAGATAAAGTTGATGCGCCCTTCACTGCCCTTGTTCATTACACTGTGCTGCAGCTGGTTATTGATCTCGTAGACCCGTCCAACGACCATTTTGTAAGGTCGCCCGTCTATCATGAACCGCACGCGCGGGTTGGTGTAGATCGGAATGTGGATGCGATGGCCGTAGTGAAAGGACGGATGTTTATCCCGGTGGGGCTTGATGACTCCCCCCGGGCTGAGGCGGGCGGCCATGGCCCGGATAATGCAGCCTCCCGGCGGGTAGTGGTCGGCCAGTATCTGGTGCATCAGCGGCACCGCCTGCTCCGCCAGCACATCCCAACCCGGCTCTCTGCGCACTTCGATATCGGGCCAACCCGAGCCGTCGGTAAAAACCATGACGATGGACTGGGTTTGCTGGTGTACCTCGTATTCCTGTTGGCGGTAGGTATTACCCAGCCAGGCCTGCTCGTCCTGGGCGAGAATGACATCGCGCAGGGCGGAGATATCGTACTCGCCCAACTCGCGAAGGGGCACTCCAATGTCCATCAATAGTACTTCCGCGTGCATCAAGACAGGTCAGTCATGCACCATAAATTGACACGATCACTGAGTCAACACGGGCTGCAACAAATGAATGATGGTTCATTCATGTCTGGCTGCTGATGACTTGGCTTTAGCGCCGGCTTCAAGTAGGATTGTCTGAGGTGATTCTTTGGAGCAGGGTGAAACCAATGGATAATAACTACAAAAATCCGGCAGCACCTGTACCCCCCCCGTTTACCACGCGGCAGAAAACGCTGGCGCTCGTGGTGTCCGCCGTGCTGGGAACCTCCCAGGGTGCCATTGCCCAAACCGGCGTGCTGGAAGAAGTCATTGTGACCGCCTCCAAGCGCAAGGCCAACCTGCAGGACCTGCCCCAGGCAATTACCGCATTCACGACAGAAGATATCACGCGCCAGGGCTTCACCGGCATTGACGATTACGCTGCAAAGATTCCCAGCCTGGCCTATGCCACACGCGAACCCGGAGGCACCTCAGTCGTGTTCCGCGGCGTCGCCTCTTCCGGCATACAGTTCGGCACCAATCCCTCCTCCGGCGTGTACCTGGACGAACAGCCCATCACCCAGGCGGGCCTGAACCCCGATCCACGATTGATCGACATTGAACGAGTGGAAGCGCTGAGCGGCCCCCAGGGCACACTGTTCGGTGACGGTTCCCAGTCAGGCACCCTGCGCATCATCACCAACAAACCGGACCCCAACGAATTCGAAGGCTGGATCGAGGGCACCCTGGCCCAGCCCGAACACAGCAATGACCAGGACACCGATATTTCCGGTATGGTCAATATCCCCCTGCTGGATGACAAGATTGGCATCCGCCTGGTGGGCTTTCGCGCTGACGAGGCGGGTTACATCGACAACGTGCTGGGCCTGAGCCAGGAGGACGTGTGGAAAGAGGCCCGGATCGACTCGGGATACTTACCGGTGCGCACGCCTTTCGACAACAGCGCCAACGTCAAAGACGATGTCAATTCCTCGACCACAACCGGCGGACGCGCCGCCCTGCGCTGGCTGGTCAACGACGACTGGACGGTGGATGTGGCCGGCATTATCCAGGATCTGGAGGTGGACGGTTTTGGCGATACCACCGCCGGGCTCGACGACCTGGAACAGTTGCGCTTCAACGACGAGAAGCTCAAGGACAAATGGTACCAGCTGAGTCTCTCCATCGAAGGAGATCTTGGCTTCGCGGACACGGTGCTCACGGGTAGCTATTTCAACCGGGAAATGAAATACGATGCCGATGCCACCAGTTATCTGCACGGCTTCGACCAGAGTTACAACCCGGTGTACTACGCGATTTACGACTTTACCGGACATCCGCGCGGCAAGGCCAGGCAGGACCAGGAAGACGACCGCTGGACCTTCGAGGGTCGGCTGACTACCCAGGAAGATTCCGGCAGCCGCTGGAGCGGCCTGGTGGGCTTTTTCTACAGCAAGCTTGAGCGCAAGCAACTGTTCACCTCCGACGTCAAGGATTTCAGCGACACGGAATACTATGCCAACCAGGGCTACACCTACCTCAGCTACCTGGCTAACTCGCCGTACTACAACCCGAATTACGACAAGTTCCACAACACACCCTCTGACAACTTCTTCTTCGGCAGCTACGACCTGGAGGTCACCCAGACCGCGGTGTTCGGTGAGGTCAGTTTTGCCGCGACTGAAAAATTGAGCTTCACCGCCGGCGCGCGCTGGTTCGAGTACGAGACCGACAACACCCTGCGCCAGGGTGCGCTGCTGGCAGGATCACAACCCGATCTGGAGACGGATTACTTCACCCTGGACGACACTACCAGCTCAAACGATTCCGACTGGGTGCCCAAGCTGAACGTAACCTATCAATTCACTGACGATGCAATGGGCTATGCCACTTATTCTGAGGGTTTCAGGCGCGGCGGCACCAACTCGGTACGCGCCTCATCGGTGCTGCCTCGAAGTTATGACCCGGACAAACTGAAAAACTACGAACTGGGATTCAAGAGTACCTGGTTCGATAACAGCCTGAGCTGGAACTCCGTGCTCTATCGCATGGAGTGGGAAGATATGCAGATCCAGGTCAACGACCCTGCGACATTCTCACTGGGGCTGGTCAATTTCTCCGAGGCCCGGGTGGACGGCTTTGAGACCGAGATCGTCTGGGTACCCTCCGACGGTTGGGACATCACACTCAATGGGGCCTGGATCAATGCGGAAATCTCCCAGGACGATGTCATAACGGGTGAAGAAGACGTGATCGTGGCTGAGGTCGCCAAAGGCACCCAGCTGCCGATCTCCCCGGAGTACAAGGCCAGTGTGGCAGTGCAATACAGCTTCAGCTCGCAGCTGTTTGGTGCCGATCCCTATGTGCGGCTCGATTGGTCCTATGTGGGGGACTCCGTGAACTCACTGGACGGTACTGAGTCCATTGTGTTCACCCAGGGGCCGACTGACCAGCCCTCCTACGACATCGGCAACTTCAGGGCCGGTCTCGACGCGGAGCAGTGGAGCGCAACATTGTTTGTGGACAATGTCACCGACGAGGTGGCCAAGCAGTTCTATAACAATCGCTGGGGTGCTCCGCAGCGCATCTCTGTGAACCAACCGCGCACTGTCGGCGTGACCATGCGCTGGAAGTTCTAGAAGCCATCAGCTACAAGTCACCGGTTTAACCCGTGGCGCCGCGCAATCAGCCGGCGCCCAACTCCTTCTCGATGGCCGCCGCCAGGGCGGCACTCAATCCCTCCCGGGTACGGGCCTTGGTCTGCCGGTGCGCTTCCATATTGAGGCTCGAAAACTGTTCGGCCATGAACCTTGCCCTCGGCAGCAGATCCTCATCGCTGACGGCCTCGTCGAGGTAACCCGCCTCCAGCGCCCCCGCGGCGTCATACACTTTTGCCAGCGATACTGCCGGGCCCAAATGGGTTCTAGCCAGCCGCTCCCGCGCCAGCTCGATGCCGAAATAGGGCAAGGTCATGCCGATGGCCACCTCGTTCAGGCCGATCTTGTAGGTGCCATGCACGCCGATCCGGTAATCCGCCGACAGTAAAAGCAGTGCGCCCATGGCCAGGGCGTGGCCGCTTACGGCCAGCACGACCGGTGTGGGAAACTCCAGGAGGCGTCGGGACAGGCCGGCGCCGGCACGCAGCAGATCCATCATGTTATCGCCGCCCTGCCCCATCACTGACAGATCAAACCCGGCAGAGAACTTGCCATGCCTGCCAGCTATGACGATGACCTTGCCGGCTTCCTCCGCCGTATCAAGCGCAGCGCCAAGTTGCCTTAGCATGTCGAACCCAAGGGCGTTGGCCTTGCCGTCGTCCATGGTAATCAGGGTGTAATCGTTTTCCAGAGCACAGGTGACCAGATCGGCCATTGGACTTCTCCTCGTTGCAGATTATCGGCTGACATTATGGCGTCTAATCACCATAAACGGTAGCACTGGCAAGACACAGGGCGACACTCGCCAGGGCGTTTACACGCTACTGTGGGGCCGCTGCAAGGTCCTCCCGCAGGCTGCGCGCCGCCAGGTAGAAGTGGCAGGCAGACCAGAACATGATCGCCGGCAGGACGTACAGCATGGCATAGCGCAAGGACTCCTGCCCGAGGGTGGGCAACAGGTAATCGCTGAGCATACCGATGGTCCAGGGCCCCAGGCCAAGGCCGATCGTATTGAGTATCAGGAACAGGATGGCCGAGGACAGCGCCCGCATACGCAATCCCACCAAGCCATGAGTCGTTGCGATGGTGTTGCCGAGGTAAACATTAAACAGTATCCCGGGCACGATACCCAACAGCAGTGCCGCGTAGGCGCCCGGCGCCAGGTAAATGAGGATCATGAAGGGCACACAAATAAAACCGGCCAGTGCAGGCAGCCACATGTACCAGCGCTGGTCGCGCGACCCCAGGCGGTCCGCAATCAGCCCGCCACAGAATACCCCCACCGCGCCGCCCAGGCCTATGGTCATGGCCAGCCAGGTGCCGAGCTCTCCCGTGCTCATGTCGTGGGAGCGGATCATGAAAGAGGCCGTCCAGTTACTGGTGCTGTAGCCGGCGAAAGCATTCAGTCCCGCGCCAATCGCCATATGCCGAAAGGAGCGCCGGCTCCACAATAGCGAAAGCACCTGCATCAGTGGCGCCGGTGCGTCGGCCGCCTGGCGCTGCTCGTTCAGGCCGCGCACGGGCTCTGCAACGGTCAGGCGCACGAATACGGCGAGCAGGATTCCTGGCGCGCCCACTACCAGAAAGGCCACACGCCAGCCAAAGAATTCATTCAGCCAGCCGCCGGCGAGAAAGCCGAACAGGATGCCGATACTGACCCCCATGGAATAGAAACCGATGGCGCTGGCTCGTTCCGTCGGGCCGAAAATGTCAGAGATAATCGAGTGAGACGGCGGACTGCCGCCGGCCTCACCGACACCCACACCGATACGCGCCAGCAGGAGCTGGGTGAAATTCTGCACAAAACCGCTGATCGCTGTCATGAAGCTCCACACGAACAGCGACAGGGCCACGATATCGCGTCGGTTGGCGCGGTCGGCCCAGCGCGCTATGGGTATGCCGGCTATCACGTAAAAGGCGGCAAAAGCGAAGCCCGTCAGCAAACCCAGCTGACCGTCCGACAGGCCCAGGTCCGCCTTGATGGCTTCCTGCAGTATCGCCAGCAGCTGGCGATCGATGAAGTTGAAACTGTAGACGATGGTCAGTACTACCAGCGCGTAGTAGGCCTTCTTTCTGGACAGATAGGGATTGATCGTCATGGCGTGGTATCCGCTGGAACAGCGTGGATCGCTGGCTCTGGCTGACAGACTACACCAGCACTGCCCGCTATGCGACTGCGCAGCTGTCTGTCACCTGGCGCCGGATGGTGTCACGATAAAGCACGGGATCAGAGAGACCGAGCTCTGCACGTAATTTCCCCAGTGGCTCACCCAGGCACTGCTCCCAATTTACCGTGGCGAACCACCTGGCAGACTGGCCGATGCGGCGGCCCTCAGCGACACAGGCATCGATGTCAATATGCGGTGCATCCTGGCGAAATTTTCGCCGCCCCATGAAAATAATAAATGCTATACCCCGGTTCGGCGTCTGGGCACACATGAATGCCAACAGGCACAGCTCACCGAGCTCATCCCGGCCATAGCCGCACAGGACATGCTGCAGGTCGTGAATGTCGCGCAGGCGATCGGCCAGCCAGCGCTCGTCGGGCGTCTTGTCGCGACCGCGGGGTGCCTCTTCGCTGGCGGCCACAAGACCGTCAGCGCTCAGGTATTGCGACTCGACGAATTTGAGGTAAGCGCGCCCCAGGCTACCCTCCGGCAGGGCCCGAAGCGCATTCCTGTCACTGAGTAAAGGCAGTATCGCGGGTTTGTCGCGCAGCAGTACCTGCCCCTGCGGGTCGGCACGCAGTCGAGCGACAGCCCGCGGCAGGCTGCCGCCCTTGAGCGCCTCGATAATCTTGAACACCTCGCCAGTGTTTTCAGGGTTGGCGATAAGCGCGCGCACGGAGCGCAAAGCCTGCAAGGGCTTCAGGTAGCGGACATCGTCCAGAACATTCATGGGATTATTCCAATGTTAGGCACTGCCCAATTATAGCGCCGAACAGCTGCGAATGCTCATATCAGCGCGAGGGTCAGAACAGAGATCAGGGCGAAAGCCACCAGCAAGAGTATTCCATCCAGCACCAGGATGAAAAATGACTTGCCGAGCGCGCCACCCGGGCCCGAGCCATAGGTCTTCATCAGAGCCAGCGGCAGATAGGCCACCAGGACGAGAAAAAGTGGCGCACCAATACCCTGTGTATAAATCCAGGTACTAATTAACGTCCCAAACAGATACAGCAGGTAGGCAAAGCTGTGGAAGTGCAGGGAAAAGACCAGATGGTCGAGATAGCTATAGGGTGAAAAGAGGTAATTGAATTTCAGTAACAGGGCGAAGACCGGTAGTAACAGGAACATCATCTGGGGCATGTACTCGACCAGCTGCTGTACGAAATCACCCTGGTCGTCTCCAAGCTTTGCCGCGTTGTCTTCGAGCCGCTGGTCGAGATCCTTCAACCACTGGGGGCTGTTCTCATTTGATAATGTGATACCAATATCAGCGGCAACCGAGGTATCGCCATCCGGATTGCCAATTACAATCGGTGCAAGAACCCGATCTGCCTGGCCATTGTCAGAAATGCGTGTGCCGGGTTTGAAATCCAGGCTTATAGAGCGACCATCGGTGTCATACTCACTCTCGACTTGCGCCTGCACGTCTGGCGCCCGGGCAGTTGCGGCAACATCATCCCGGGGAGAAACAACAGCCACATCCGCGCGCCTGGCTCCATCGACATGGATATAGCCGGTTGTGGCCGCGACCAGTGAAACCACGAGAAACAGGAAAAAACTGATAATCAGGTAAAGGCGGAACGGGGGAACGTAGCGGGCTCTGCGGCCGGCTACGAATTCTGCGGTAAGAAAGCCCGGACGAAACACCAGCGCCACCAGAGTTCGCCAGATGCGCGAATCCCAGCTGAATACTTCCTCGAAGGCTTCCCCTGCCACTGCACTGAAGGTCAGGCCACCAGGCCAGTTCCGCTGCCCGCACTGGCTGCAGTAGTGGCCGCCAAGAGGGGCGCTGCAATTCGGGCAAAGGGTCTGCTTTTCAGTCATAGATTTTATGGTGCCGGCACGGTGAATCGAACACCGGACCTACGCGTTACGAGTGCGTTGCTCTACCAGCTGAGCTATGCCGGCACTGACCGCGGTGAGTATAGGTAAAGCTCGATGGCCAGGCAAGGCCCCGTTCAGGACGACAGCCTATCGCCAGGACAGCCAGAATGCAGTGGATATGACGCGAGAATCAAGACGCCACCGCAGTTAGCTGTGTCATTGCATGTCCGACTGCATCATAATCATCCGCGAACACGTTTCGGTTGACTGACTGATGGCTGAACAGGATGACAGGGCAACCCCGCTGGCACCACTGCTCAAGCGCCGTACACCGCTGAATCATACGAATGTGCCCTTGATTCTTTGCTGGTCCCAGAAGGCCGGGTGTACCGCCGCGCTCAAGTGGTTCCTGCACCACGCCGGGCTGCTGGAGCAGGCAACGCAGTTTGCAAGCAGCGGTATGTCGCTGCGGGTACACGCCTACGAAAACGAGGTGCTGAAGGCGCGCCCGGGCTACATGGACGACCTCATAGCCGACCTGCGCAGGGACAAACCTGTGGTGAGCTTCATGCGATGCCCCTTTGAGCGCGCCTTCAGCAGCTATATGATGCTCAATAATGGCCGCTTTCTGATGCTGGCAAAAAGAGGGACCATCACACCTGGTATCAGGGTGCGACAGGCAGTATTGAACGTCGTCCATGGCGATAGGGCCGAACTGAATTACCCAATTTCATTTCGCGACTACCTGCTGTGGCTGAGAGGGCAGGATTTCAGTCGCCTGGACCCACACCACGCACCCCAGTGCACCCCCCTTTACCGCAGTATCAATGTCACGCATTACCGGCTGGAGGATTTCGACCTCGCCATCGACCGGCTGGAGAGTGATTTTTCCCTGCACCCCAGCGGGCCGTCACGCCACTCCTTCAGCTCAGGGCACCACCGGTCCAAGTCCGACCTGCCGCCGCCGGAGGCGCTTGCCTTCCTGAACAACGGATTGCCACTCGAGCGATTCCCGCTGGAACACTTGCCACGGGTCACCCGAAAATTACTGGAAGGCAGCGGTCTGGACCTGCTGATCGAGGAAATTTTTGCCGAGGATATCAGCACCTACGATCGCATCGCGCCGCTTGCCGCTACCGACAGCTTGTGAGGACAACGCCCCCATCAAACGCCACGGCGAACTGCTCCAGGCGCTGACCGTGAACTACTGCCGCGGGGCTCAAGGGATCACTGCAGCAGTTCGTGCCCTGGCGATGCGACTCTGGGGAGCCGAGACAAGACTATTTTCGCCGGTGGGATCGTAGCGCGCTATCAGCTCCGGGTCAGTCAGGTCCTCTTCCAGTTGCAGGCCCACCTTTTGCAGATTACCGGCCAAGCTGGCGGGATCGAAACCGGAAATAAACGGTTCGCCCACAGAGGCCACGCTTTTCTGGATATCGGTGAAAGCCGCCGGCGGAGACTCCTCTCCGGTGGAAAATACGGCCTCGTCTATGTAGGTAAACACCAGCTCACTGCCCGCCGCACCGCACTTTGCGATCTCCCGCATCGTCGCCCGGTTGTCCGCCGGGGAGAGGTACATGGTCACCCCCAACAGTGCAAAGAAGGTGAGCTCATCCGGTTTGAACGTCGACCTCGCCAGCGCAGCGCCCAGGGGTTCTTTAGACAAGTCCGCGGGCAGGAACTGCACAGAGTCGCGCACCGCGATACCGCAGTCCTGCAGGCGTTGGGTTTTCAGGGTCTGGGTGGCCGGGTGATCTATCTCGAATATCCTGAGGTGCTCGGCCCCTGCGGGCGTACGCAGCGCATAGCTGTCAAACCCCGCCCCTATAATGACGTACTGGGTGACACCGCGTGCAATGGCGGCCACCAGTGCATCCTCGGTGTAACGGGTGCGTATAACCACATTGGCATAGGCAGGGCTGGCCCGAAGAAGTGCATCAACTTCCGCCCGCGTGGTTTCAGAATCCCTCTCCCCCCCCGGCAAAATGGATTGCAGGATGGCGCTGATCGTCGCAGCGGGCACCAAGCGGTCAGCCCAGGCGTCATCGATCAGCGGACGGGCAGCCGTCCGGGTATGTGTCGCCCGGATGAGGGCAACCACCAGGGCAGTTGTACTGGCGTTTGTTTCCTTCACGTCATCCTCCTGCAGGTAGCGATATCAGTTGAATTCCAACACATAGAGACCGAGTGTTCCCCCGCGCGGCAAAACCTCGTGGACACGTTCAAAACTGAACCCCAGCTTTGCCAGCAGCTTGATACATGTCGCGTTATCGGAGGTGGTGATTGCAACGACCCGCGGCAATTCGAGCTCCTCACTAGCCAGGGCAATAAAGCTGCGGGCCGATTCGCAGCCGTAGCCAAGACCCTCGTAAGCCGGCAAAAAGCCAAAACCGACATCGACCTCGTCGAGTGACTCGCGTTTTATCAGGCCGCAGATACCGATACGCGTCGCATCAGGTTTGAGCTCCACCAGGTGCAGGCCAAGACCGGTGTTCTGGTACATTCTGGCTATGGAGTTGGCAATGAAAGCGCGTGCGTCATCCAGGGTCTCGAAATTCTTGTCTCCGATATAGCGCTTGAATGACTCCGTTTCATAGAGCTCAAAAATAAAATCGGCGTCCGCCTCTGTGATACGTCGAAACCGGAGTCTCGCTGTTTCTGCTGTGCCGGGCAGTGTGTGCCGAATACCGGGCATAGCTGGTTTTCCGCCGGGGCCAGGCTTGTCGCGATCCGGATCCATACTCACCTCTGATGACTGACAGCAAAACCAGGGACTCTGGTAGCCAGCGTAACCATCCAGCGTAACCATAGGGAATAGACTAGCACCGGGCAGGCAATAATGCGCCATCGATTGGCAGGATTTCGTTGCTGCCATTGGACAAAATAACTGCAATCCAGACGGCGAGCGCGACTCCAGCAGGCCTACCCGGTTATAATTCGGGATCCTGTATTCAAGCTGGTTGGCAGGGCCGGTTTTCCGGTGCACAGCTTGAGTATCTTTTGACCAGTTAAAAGGTTCTTTTGTGAGAGTAGTGCCAAATGGATAGTCTGATCATTTTGGCTGCGTTCGCCTGCGGGTTTATCGCACGGCAGAGCGGCCAGCCCCCCATGGTCGGCTACCTGATTGCCGGCTTCGGCCTGGGTATGGCCGGCTTCGAGTCATCCGACGGTATAGTGCTGATCGCCGATGCAGGCATAGCCATGATGCTGTTCATCATTGGCCTCAAGCTTAATCTCAAGAGTCTGCTACAACCCGAGATCTATCGTTCCACTTTCCAGCACACTCTTTCTTTCGGCCTTCTGGCTTTCGGGTTTTTATTGTTTATCGGCGCGCTGGGTATGCCCCTCGTTTTTGATATCACCTGGCAGCAGGCCTGCCTGGTGGCATTTGCGCTGAGCTTCAGTTCAACTGTGTGCGCCGTGGCCATGCTGGAAGAACACGGGGAGTTTCGTGTGCGTCATGGCCAGATCGCCGTGGGCATCCTGATCATCCAGGATATTATCGCCGTACTCTTCCTCACCATATCAACCGGGACAATACCCTCCGCCTGGGCCGTGCTGTTGCCCCTGCTGTTCTTTGCCCGCCCCTTTTTGAGTTACCTGCTGCGGGCCAGCGGGCACGACGAGGTACTGATACTCGCCGGTATTATCCTGACATTCGCAGGCAGTTCGCTATTTGAAACGCTGGGTATGAAAGCCGACCTGGGAGCGCTGGTTTTTGGCATGCTGTTGAGCGGAGACAGAAAGGCCGGCGAGCTGGCCAAATCGATGATCAGTTTCAAGGACATATTCCTGATTGGATTTTTTCTCAATATCGGCCTGTCGACCTCGCCGTCCGCGGAGATGCTGGGGATCGCCGTTGCCCTGTGCCTGTTACTCCCGCTCAAGGGAGCACTCTTTTTCTTCCTGCTGACGCGCTACCGCATGCGGGCTCGCACCGCCCTCCTCGCCGGCATGGCCTTAACACAGTACAGCGAGTTCGGACTTATCGTTGCCGCCCTGGCACTCAAACTCGGCTGGCTGTCCGAGAGCTGGATGGCCACGCTGGCCATCGCCGTGTCGATTTCGTTTGTCCTGTCGACCCTGCTCAACGGGCGATCACACACGATTTACAGCAGGCACCGCGATATCCTGAAACGCTTCGAGACCACCCGCGCTACAGATGATGACCCCCAGTCGCCGGCGCGCAATGTCGACGTGTTGATTATAGGTATGGGCCGGGTGGGATCCGGTGCCTATGACACTGTCGAGTCCCAGTACAACCTGCGGGTTTGCGGCGTGGACACCGACAAGTCAAAAATGGAGCAGCACAGGGCAGCCGGTCGCAAGGTCATCTACGGTGATGCCGAGGACGCGGATTTCTGGGAGGGCGTGCAAACGACACAATATAAACTGGTCATGTTTACCATGCCATCGCTCTCGGAAATGATAGACGCGGTGCGCCAGCTGCGACTTTCCGGTTACCAGGGCAAGGTAGCGGCGGTGGCAAAGTACGAGGACGAGCGCGCAGCAATGAAGACTGCTGGCGCGGATGTAGTATTCAACTATTATGCAGAGGCAGGCGCGGGTTTTGCGGAGCATACCCTTTCCAATTTGCTGGATATCCTGCCGCAAAAGCCCGCCATTTTTACTGAATAACAGACCAGTGGTAAACCATCCGCATTGATCAGAAGGAGGCATCCATAAGCTATCTGCGATCCATGTTCAGCCTGCTGTCGGCGCCGATGCTGTATGGATTGGTGTGCGTGCCGGCCCTGGGCTTTATCTACGGCCTGTTCCCCAAGCTACTCAACGAGCAGGGAGGGACTCGTCATGTTCCCCTGCTGCTGGCAACCGAACTGCTGCAGTTCATGATCCTGTTTCTGTGCGGCTATGTTGTGGCCAGGCTCGCACCCGGGCGCATATGGCTGCATGTCGCTCTTGCCATCGCGCTCATGCTTTTGATAGGTGTATCTGTACAGCTGAGCTTTTGGGATGCGGTACCGCTCTGGCACCATTTGGTGTTTTTTGCGAGCATCATCATCGGCATATCCGCCGGCGCTTACGTCCGTGTCCGGCAACTGGGAGCCGCATAAGTACCCGTCAAGGGAAGCTCAGGATGCAAACCTGGACATGCTGATAGAATGGATTGCCCACTACCCCCGAAGAGACGATACTTGCTCCCTGTTGGCGCATGAGAGGCTTTATGCCAGCTATCCGGGCTGGAAGACCATGTGTACCGACAACGTGTTCGGCGGCTGACAGGCCGGCTGGCAGCAACGCAGTAACAGAGTATTTGAGACATGGACTGGAAGATATTCATCACCATTTTCGCAGCCGTTTTCATCGCCGAGCTGGGGGACAAGACGCAACTTGCCACTATGCTGTTTGCGGCGGACAAGGCGGTCAGCAAATACACCGTATTCATCGCGGCCTCAGCCGCACTCGTGGTCGCCTCCGCACTGGGTGTATTGGCTGGCAGCCTGCTGTCCGAGTACATCAACGAGCGCTACCTGCACTACATTGCAGGAACGGGTTTTATCGCAATCGGGGTATTCACCCTGTACAACGCATAATTTGAACCACAGGAGATACCATGCCAGTTACACCCGTTGATCTTGCCGGAAAAAAAATACTGATCACCGGCCCCACCGGGCAGGTCGCCCTGCCGGTCGTAGAACATTACGCAAAAATGGCTGATGTTCACACTCTCGCGCGTTTCAGCAAGCAGGCGGACGTGGACCGGATCGAGGCACTGGGCGCCAGCGTCATCGCAGCGGACCTTGCCGATGCCAAAGCCATTGCCAGTATTCCGGGGGACTTCGACTACGTTCTCAATTTTGCCGTCGTGAAAAGTGGCAACTTCGACTACGACCTGGCCGCCAACGGCGAGGGAATAGGCAACCTGATGACCCGCTGCAAGCAAGCCCGTGGCTTCCTCCACATCTCCTCCACCGCGGTATATGAATACAATGGCCATGAACCGCGCAAGGAGAGTGACCCGCTGGGTGACAACCACCGCGCCATGTTCCCTACCTACAGCATCTCCAAGATAGCCGCAGAAACGGTTTGCCGTTTTGTGGCAAGGCAGCATGGCATTCCCACCACCATCGCCCGACTGAATGTGCCTTATGGTGACAATGGTGGCTGGATGTATTTCCATATGCTGATGATGCAGCAGGGCATTCCGATCGATATACACCCGGAACGGCCCAACAACTACAACCCGATCCATGTTGACGACTATATCGAGAAAATCCCCTACCTGCTGGGTGCAGCGTCGGCGGATGTCACCACTACCAATTTCGGCGGCTCTGAACAGGTAAGCATCGAGCAGTGGTGCGCGCTGATCAGCGAACTTACCGGGTTTGAACCCCTCTATAATGAGACACGGACGGCCTTTGGCAGTCTCGCTATCGACACCACCCGCATGCATGAACTGATTGGTCGCACCCGGGTGGACTGGCGTGAGGGCATCCGCAGCCAGCTGCAGGCCCTTGCTCCCGATGTCCTGGTGAGAGGCTGACATCAGATGATCGGGCAAAACATCGATCTGGCAAGTCGCATCCGGGCGCTGGAAGATATCGAGGCGATCAAGCGGCTCAAGTACGATTACTTTTTCTTCTGCGACACCAAGCAACCTGAAAAAGTGCGGGATTGTTTCGTGGAAGGGCCGGTCCACATAGACTACGGCCGCATGGGCGTTTTTGACCACCGCGATGCGCTGGTCGCCCTGTTCACCGAGCTGGCCTGCCACGACCACATGGTAGAAATGCATCATGCACAGAATCCCCGCATCGACCTTGTCGATGAGTACCATGCCCTGGGCAGCTGGGGCCTGTATTACTACCTGATCGATACGCGGGAGCAAAGCGTCACCCAGTTGGGCGCTTACTACGAAGACGAGTACCGCAAGGTTGACGGACGCTGGCTGATCAGTGCCACGATATGCAAGGTGAGTTCCACATACCTGTGCGATCTGTCCGAGCACATGGCCAGGGTGCTGTTTGCGGGGCGTGACGCTGCACTAATTCCGGCTCCCTGAAATGAATTCTGCTACATTCCCCACCCTACAGCTGAGAAACCGAGGTAATAACCATGGCAAGTGACAGGCGCTGGCAGCAGCTCAACTGGCAGGATCCGTTTTTGCTTGAGCAACAACTGACCGACGAGCAGCGTATGGTCAGGGATTCGGCCCGGCAGTACGCCCAGGGCAAGCTGGCGCCACGGGTGCAGGAGGCGTTCCGCCGGGAGCAGACCGACCCCGCCATTTTTCGGGAAATGGGTGAGCTGGGGCTGCTGGGGTCGACCATTGAGGGATATGGCTGTCCCGGGGTGGATTACATCTGCTACGGCCTGACAGCACGGGAAGTAGAGCGGGTGGATTCCGGGTACCGTTCCATGATGAGTGTCCAGTCCTCCCTGGTCATGTACCCCATTTACGCCTATGGCAGCGAACAGCAGCGGGAAAAATACCTGCCGCGGCTGGCCACCGGCGAGTGGATAGGCTGCTTTGGACTCACCGAGCCCGACCACGGCTCCGACCCCGGCGGTATGGTAACCCGCGCGCGCAGCGTGGACGGTGGTTACCGGATAAGCGGTGCGAAGATGTGGATCAGTAACAGCCCCATCGCCGACGTATTCGTGGTCTGGGCGAAGACCGACGACGGCAAGATCCGCGGGTTTATACTGGAAAAAGGCATGACCGGCCTGAGCGCCCCGAAAATCGAGGGCAAACTGGCACTGCGGGCCTCGGTCACTGGCGAGATCGTCATGGATGAGGTGCTGGTTGGAGAGGAGCAGTTGCTGCCGGGGGTCGAAGGTCTGAAAGGTCCCTTTGGCTGCCTCAACAACGCCCGTTACGGTATCGCCTGGGGCGCACTGGGTGCGGCGGAGAGCTGCTGGCACGCGGCCCGCGACTACGTTATGGAGCGCAGCCAGTTCGGACGCCCGCTGGCGGCCAATCAGTTGGTACAGCTAAAACTGGCCGATATGCAGACAGAAATCAGCCTGGGGCTCCAGGGCTGTTATCGGGCCGGGCAGCTGATGGATGCAGGCCAGATTGCGCCGGAGCTGATTTCGCTGATCAAACGCAACTCCTGCGGTAAATCCCTGGCTATCGCGCGCCAGGCGCGGGACATGCTGGGTGGCAACGGCATATCCGACGAATACCCCGTGATGCGGCACATGGTGAACCTCGAGGTCGTGAATACCTATGAGGGGACCCACGATATTCACGCCCTGATCCTGGGGCGCACCCAGACCGATATCCCGGCCTTCTAGGCTGCGTTAGCCCGGTTCAGTCAAAGCTGCCCCTGTAGCGTTCGCGCAGCAGGTTTTTCTGCACCTTGCCCATGGCATTGCGGGGCAGCTCGGGCTGGAAAAAAACCCGCTTGGGCACCTTGAAATTGGCCATCTGCGCCCGGCAGAACTCGATGATGGCCGCCTCATCGGGAACCGCCTCGCCATCCGGTACAATCACCGCCACCACCGCCTCCCCGAAGTCCGCGTGCGGCACACCGATGACCGCGGATTCGCTGACGCCCTCGAGGCCGTCCAGGGCCTGCTCTATCTCTTTCGGGTAAACGTTCAGGCCGCCACAGATAATCATGTCCTTGGCGCGGCCCACTATCGACACGTAACCGTCCCGCGAGATGCAGCCCTTGTCGCCCGTATTGAAAAAGCCGTCGTCAGTAAAATCTTCACGAGTCTTGTCAGGCATTTGCCAGTAGCCTGGAAACACATTTGGCCCGCGCACCTGCAGGTCACCGGCCTCCCCCGCGGGAAGATTTTTCCCCTGCGCATCGACCACCCGCACCTCGACACCCGGCAGGGGCGGACCAACGGTGCCCGCCCGGCGCTCGCCGTTCAGCGGGTTGGAAGTATTCATACCGGTCTCGGACATACCGTAGCGCTCCAGGATAGTATGGCCGGTCCGCTGCTGGAATTCCGTGAAGGTCTCTGCCAGCAACGGCGCGGAACCGGAGATGAACAGGCGCATCCCGGCACAGCTCTCCCGCCCGAATCCCGGCTCTGCCAACAGGCGCGTGTAGTAAGTCGGCACCCCCATCATGACGCTGCAGCGCGGTAGCACTGACGCGACTTCAGCTGCGTCGAATTTATCCAGCCAGATCATCCGGGCGCCACTGAGCAACACGCAGTTGATAGCCACAAACAGGCCGTGAACATGGAATATCGGCAGTGCATGCAGCAGCACATCGTCAGCGCTGAAGCCCCAGATCTTCACCAGCGACAGGGCATTGCTCGCCAGGTTGGCGTGAGTGAGCATAATGCCCTTGGGTCGGCCTGTCGTGCCGGAGGAATACAGCAGCGCGGCCAGGTCATCCGGAGCACGCACGACCGTATCGAACGCACTGGCAAATTCCGCAGCCGCCGCAGTAAGGCTGCCGCTGCCGTCGCTTTCAAGCGTGCACACTGTCTCGATCCCGGCCTGTGTTGCGAGTGATTCGAACAGTGACACCGCACGCGCGGCACAAACCACGATCCTGGGTCGTGCATCTCCCAGGAA
>JAHEBL010000105.1 GCA_024642265.1 Haliea sp.
ACACCGCTGTGGGCGTATTGATTCATCTGCAACTGGGTCTGCCGCAGGGCATCGGCCGGTACGCCGATCTTCGCAGCCAGGCCCTCGATGCTGTTCGCCTTGAAGATGTAGTGATCCCAGCAATCGACGCTGATGCGCCAGTCGGGCATGATCAGCGAGGGCATGAAACCGCCCGCGCTGAACCGGGCGCGGAAGTTGGCGTCAAATACCAGCCAGCACGGATTGTTCGTGCCGTTGCGCAACTGGTCGGCCACCATGGCCTCACCGAATTCATCATAGCTGCAGGCCTCGTTGACAAAGCGCACCCCGTCACGATTGACGCACACGCTGTGGGGGCGCCCCACGTCGAAGGCGGCCTGGTGGATTTCCTCGAAATTGGACGCCTTTGGTGCGGGCATCTGCATGGTGGGAATCCACCAGGCGTCACCGGTGTGCTCGGTCGCCGCGCCAATCTTCATACCCGCAATGAGCGCCTCACCGCGATTGGCATCCTCGGGTGAACTGCTGTGGCGCGTGAGCCCCGGCACCGGCAGGAAGCGGTCGCGCAGTTCCTGGTTCCACTCAAAACCGCCGGCGCACAGAATCACTGCCTGTCGAGCCTGTATTTCATAGGCGCGCCCAAAATGACTGACGCGCACACCACTGACCTGCCCCGCCCTGACCAGCAATTCATCCAGCCGGGTCTCCAGGCGCAGTTCCACGCCGCGGGCGAACACCAGTTTATAGAGGTGGCCCATTAACGCCCCGCCCTGGGTGAACCGGCGGTCCCGGCCGCTGATCAGGCGGGTGCCGATATCGCTCCAGTAACGCCAGAGTATTTTCAGCAGGTCCTTGATCCAGCCCGACCCCCTGGTCGAAATGGAGAAGAACTCCGGCAGGTCCATGGCGTAGCGGTTGAGCAGCTTGAAGCGCGCGTACTGTTCGCGCATCAGCGGAAACCGGTCCCCGAGCTCGCGCCCGTCGAAAGTGTCGCAGACCAGGGAGCGGTCCGCGCGGGCACCGGGCAGGTCGGGAAAATAATCCGGCCATACACCCGAGCCCAGGGGCATGCCCAGCGATCTGAGGTACTGCACCATCTCTGGCGCCTTGTCCACGAACACTTCCAGGCGGTCGCGCTGGATCGGCACTTCGATCAGCGCATCGAGGTATTCAAGTGCCTGCTCGCGACTGTCGTCGCTTGGCTCCAGCTGGTGGTTGGGAATCCACATGACCCCCCCGGATGTCGCGGAGGTTCCACCGTACTTGTGCGCTTTCTCCACGATCAGCACCGACAGCCCCTGCTCCCTGGCGCGCAATGCCGCCATCGCGCCGGCGGCCCCCGAGCCTACGACCACCACATCATATGTTTCAGCTGCACTCATCCATCTATCTCCGTCCGGGGCCGGCACTCGGCCCCGCTGTGTTTGCACCGACGTGGCACACGAGTATAACCCAGCGCCTACTGGGGTGGCGCCACCGCGACCCTGAGGCCATCCAGTTCCTCCCGCAGCAGGATCTGGCACCCCAGGCGGCTGTTGTCCCGGAGAATATGGGATACGCCATCCAGGGTCATTTCCTCCAGTACGTCCGGTGGGCCCACCGCCTCCTGCCACTGCGGGTCAACATAGACGTGGCAGGTCGCACAGGCACAGGCACCGCCGCACTCGCCCAGTATGCCCTCGACGGCATTGGCCTTGGCAACCTCCATAAGCGATGCACCGGTTGGGGCGTTCGGGATGGTGACCTCCACGCCGTCCTGCTGGACCAGGGTTACCGTCACGGTATTCATTGTCACTCCAGGGCCCGCGCTCGTGCCGCAAAAATTTCCTGCAGGTGATTGACCGGGTCTCCGGCGGTGATGCCGCCATCGATGGGCAGGGTGACCCCGGTGATCTGGGCGGCCCAGTCGCTGCACAGGAATACCACTGTTTTCGCAACATCTTCCGGGCTGCCGTGGCGCTTGAGCGGCTGGTTCGAATCCCACACCGGCGCCAGCGCCTCTCGCAGCCGCGCCGCCTGGGCGTCATCCATACCCGGCATGGAAAAGGCGGTCAGCGGCGTGCGGATGTGGCCCGGCGCGAGGCAGTTGACCCGGATCCCGTATTCCGCCAGATCGATTGCTATGCACTTGCTGAAGTGGATTACCGCCGCCTTGGTAACGCGGTAAGACATCATCGCCTGCCCGGGCAGAACCCCGGCAATGGATGCGTTGTTGATGATAACGCCACCGCCATGTTGCGACATGTACTTGCCGGCACAGCGACTGCCGACCATGACACCGTGCAGGTTGATGCCGACAACTTTCTGGAAATCGGCCAGGTCGTCGTCCAGGAAGCGGGGATGCTGGGCGCCTGAAATACCGGCGTTGTTGAACATGATGTCCAGGCCGCCAAACTGGGCCACGGCGAACTCGACCAGGTTTTCGACCTGTTCCGGACTGGATACATCGGTGTGCCGGTAGCGCGCCGCGTCGCCCAGCCCGGCGGCCAGTTTCTCGCCCGCCTCCGCGTTGACATCGGCCAGCACAACCCTGGCGCCCTGGGCAACGAACAGCTCGGCGCTGGCCCGGCCTATACCGCTGGCAGCACCAGTAATAATTGCGATTTTACCGTTCAGGTCCGGCCCCATCGTATTCTCCCTTACCGTTTGGCGAAGGTCAGCGGCAGCCGTTCTATCGAACGGGTGGCAACGGTCGGGAGGTAACGTATTTCTTCGACCGGAATATCGAGCGCGATATCCTTGATCCGTTTGACGAATTCACGCGCGGCAACCTTGACCTCCATGCGGGCGAGGGCGAGACCCACGCAGCGGTGGGCACCGCCACCAAACGCCACGTGGCGACCGATATTCGGCCGCTGCAAGTCGAACTTGCGGGGGCACTCGAATACCGTTTCGTCATCGTTGCCGGAGGCGTACAGGTTCAGCATGTGGGCACCCTTGGGCAGGACAGCCCCGCCCAGTTCCACTTCCCGGGTGGTCATCCTGGACAGGCCGCGGACCGGCGGTTCCAGGCGCAGTACCTCCTCGACAAAACGGGTGACATAGCGCTCGTCGTCGACATTGTCGTAAAGCTCCCGGGCCAGTTCCGGGCGCGTGGCGAGAATATACAGCAGATTGCCCAGCGCAGTTGCCGTGGTCTCGTTGCCGGCAATCAACAGGGCGCGGGCCAGGGATACCACTTCCTTGAACGTGAGCGTGGGATTATCCTCGTCCGTGGTCCTGGCGTGCACCAGGTCGGACAACATATCGTCCCGCGGCTTGGCCTCCCTGTCCCTGATCTGTGCGATCAGGTAGTTCTGCAGTTCGCAAATCACCCTCGCGTTCTCTCTCATCTGCTCGCGATCCTGCATCCTGCCTATTTGCGCCGTTACCGCCAGCGACCAGCGCTGAATGCTGGCGGCATCGTAGTCATCCAGGCCAAGTTGCGCGCAGATAATCTGGATTGTCATCGGTACGGCGAAGTCCTGGACACCATCGGCCGCGCCCTTATCTGCAAATTTATCGACCAGGCCGGCAACCACTTTGGCGATTTCGGGCTCGAGTTGCTTCACCCGGTGGGCGGTGAACGCCCCCTCCATCAGTTTGCGGATCCGTGTGTGGTAAGGCGGATCGGTCATAATGGCATCGGGAAAAAAACCGCCGCCATCGCGCTCGAGGATTTCCTTGAACTCTTCGATGTAACCCTTGGCGTACTGCTCCGCGTATCCCTTCTCGACGGAAAAGGTAATGGGATCGGCCAGCACCGTCTGCAGGTCTTCATAGCGCGACACCAGCCACATATCCAGGCCCGCATCGTAATGCACCGGATCCTGATGGCGCATGGTCCAGTAGAATTCATTGGGGCGGGCAAGGATTGTCGGATCCTTCAGCGTGGTGGCGGACAAGTCGACCTCATGCCCGGTGACCGGGCAGCTGTCCATCCGCGTCGTCTGTTCTGTAGCACTCATGTCATTTCTCCGCTGTTAGGTCTGACGAATTCTTTACTGCAGGGTGAGGCTGGCAGGGCTCTCGCAGCGCAGGCCGGCACTGTTGCGCGCTACCGATTTCTGCACGGCGCCGACCCCGCCCTTCAGGCAGGCGGCCCGGTATTCCCGCGGCCCCATGCCGAACAGTCGCTTGAACATGCGACTGAAATGCGCCGGGCTCTTGAAGCCGACCCGGAAGGCGATTTCGGCGATGGAAATCTCGCTGGGCCGGGAAGACGAGAGCCAGCTGCTGGCAATTTTCATGCGCTTGTCCCACACCAGTTCGGAGAACGGCGTGCCATTCTGTTTCAGCAGCGAGGACAGGTAGCGCGGGGAGATATCACAGGCCTCGGCGACCATCGATGCGCTCAAGCCCGGGTCGGACAGGTGGATATCGATATACCTGAGCAATTCCTGCAGCCGCCTGTCCGGCAGGGACTGACGAACCGTCAGGCAGTTGTCGCAGGCCTTGAGGGCATCGGCCATCACGGCAAGTGCGCTTTCCAGCAACAATTCCTCGATGTGTGGCGCGAGTTCGTCGGAATCCTCGAAGATATCGGTCAGCATGCGCTCGGCTATGGCGAACTCGCGGCGCTTGCCCGGCACGGTAAAACCGGCCTTTACCTCGTCCGGCATAAATCGCCTGAACATATGGGTGGGGACGATGACATGGAGGACCTCGTGCTGGGAGTCCTCATTGGTCTCGCACTCGATCGAGAAAGGCGTCATGGACTTGGTGATACCGAAGCCGCCCGCCTCGGCGACACTGTGGCCGCACTGATGGCTGATGCACAGGCGACCCCGCCGCACGAACCAGAGCACGGTAACGTCGGTGGCATCCTCCCGGATATGGGTCCAGGAGCGCTGGAAAGACAGGCGCGTTTTGGAGCGCAGGCGGATTATCGAACAGGAGCCTACCGCCTTCCTGTCCGCCCTCACGTCGATGACCGAGCCGGCCTCGATGGAATAGTCACCGAGATAGTATTCCTGTTTCTTCTCGCCCCGATAGGCGTCCTGGCAGTCGAGGTAATTGCGTTTGTCGAATGAAAACAGCGTTTCCGTCATTTTCAGGTCTCCCATTTTTAACCGTGAGTCTAGCCGCCACCCCCTGCCGAGTCCCCTCATTAAGCGCGATTCCATGGACATTTCGCGCACCCGGTGAGGCACCTCAAGACAGCTGTTTCTCACCGATAGCCACGGCACACGGCGCCTTCCAGGAGCCGGCAATGCCCTAGCGCGTCACTCCGCTGTCCGCGAGCCGGCGCTGCCGGTCGGCGGAAATTCCCAGGATATCGCCCAGCACATAGGCATTGTGCTCACCCAGGCGCGGTGCACCACGGTCGATGGCAGCCGCCCTGGTCATTTTCCAGGACGGGCCGGTGGTGGTCCTGGACTGCCCGTCCCGGTAACTCACCTCACAGTAGAAGCCGCGCTCCCACAGGTGTGGGTCCGAAATCAGGTCCAGCGAGCTCTGGCTCCTGGCGGCCGCAACTCCGGCGCGCTGCAGCGTCGTTACCAGTTCAGCTGCACTGTGCCCCGCCGTCCACTGCGCCAACAGCGCATCGAGTTCCGTTTCGTGGGCCTTGCGGTCCGCCAGGCTCGCGTGGGACGGGTGATCAGCCAGTGTGGGCTTTCCCATGCACGTGGCCAGGGCGCGCCAGGCCGCGTCGGAGGACACGGCGATACTGATCCACTCACCGCCGCTGCAGGGATAAACCCCGTGGGGCGCCATGTCGGGGTGCCGGTTGCCGTCGCAGCCGCTGACCACCCCGTTGAGCGTGAAATCCATCAGGGTGTCGCCGATCATGCTGCTCATGCTCTCGACCGCGGAGACATCGATAAACTGCCCCTGGCCCGTCCTGCGGCAGTGAAACAGCGCCACCAGGGCGGCGTGGGCCGCCATGGTCCCGAAGGTCGAATCCGCATAGCGCACGTTCATGCCACTGGGTGGCTGCCCCTGGTAACCGACCAGCGAACTGAGGCCACCCAGGGCCACGAAACAGGGTGCGTAGCCGGTCTGGTAGCTCAACGGACCGTCGTTGCCGTACATGCCCATGGAGACGTAGACGATGCCGGGGTTGACCTCCCTGACCCGCTCGTAGCCGAGGCCCAGCCGATCGATCGCGCCGGGGCGCAGGTTTTCCACGACAATATCGGACTTGCCAATCAGGTCGAGCAGCAGGGCTATCCCCTGTTCGGACTTCATGTTGATCTGCACGCTCAGTTTCTGCGTGTTGACCGCCTGGAAGCCGGGCGCGTTATTGATGTCGTCGACCCCGAAGAAGCGCGTCACATCCAGCGAGCCCTCGCTCTCCACCCGGATCACTTCCGCCCCCAGGTAGGCCAGCAGCTTACCGACATAGGGGCCCGCCCAGACTTTGGTCAGCTCGACGACCCGCACGCCCCGCAGGGGGCCCCCACCCGCCTGGGCCGCGCTTTGTCCGGTTTTGCCGGCGCTACCCGCGGCGGCCAGCAGTTGCGCCAGTTTCTGCGCATCGTGCTGGCCCAGCAGGGGCGCCGGTGTTTCGATACGTGCCGGCGTTACGCTGAGTTTGTAGGGCACCGTGGGATACAGCGCCGGACCCTGCCGGGGGTGATCGACCTCTTTGAAATAGCCCCGGAAGGCGTACTGCGGTGACGCCTGCAGATCCCTTGCATCGTTCACCGCGACCAGCGTCAGGCCCAGTTCCTGGGCGGCGGCGGCCGCCTCGTGCTTGTCCTGGGTCAGCAGCCAGCTGCCCAGGTGATGGCGGCACTGTGCCACCCGCTCCGGCGTGCACTCCCGCTCCAGCCAGTTCCCGGGAAAGGACGCCATCCAGTCGGGACTGCCCAGTAAGCGGCCCAGTGCCTCCCAATGGGCAGGCGCTGACATCCAGATGTAGGCATAGCCGTCGCGGCAGGGATAGATGCCGGCGGGACCGGCGAGGTCGAAGGCGGTGCGCCCGGTGCCGACGGGCATGTCGCCGGCCACCATCTGGGCCAGCACGTAATCGATTCTGGAGGCCAGTACCTCCTGCCTGGAGATGTCGATAACACGCCCCAGGCCGGACTCTTCACGCTCATACAGGGCTGCCACGACGCACAGGGCCGCATCCAGGGCGGATTCGTAGCTGGGCAGGAAACGCCCGGCGCCTTTCAGGGGCGGCATGCGCTCGTCGGCACCGCTGGGGGTGTGGTAACCCCAGCCGCTGCTGTGAAAGACATTCAGGTCTTCTGCGTGGCGGCGATCCTGCGGCGGCGTGGCGCCGAACGCGGTGATGGAACACAGGACCAGGCGCGGATGAGAGGCAGTGCAGCTGGACATATCCACTCCCAGCTCCTGCAGCCAGCCCGCGGGATGGTCGTCGATGACCGCGTCGACCCCGGCCAGCAACCGATGCAGGGTCGCCCGTCCGTCCTCTGTCTCAAGATCGAGCTCCAGCGAGCTCTTGTTGGTATTGAGATAGGCGAACAAACCGCTTCGCTCGGGGTCTTCCCCGTGCGGCGCGAAAGGCCCCAGGTGCCGGGTGGGGCTGCCGGCACCGGGTTTTTCCAGCTTGATAACGTCGGCGCCGAAATCGGAGAGCAACTTGCCGCAGTATTCCCCCGCCGCGCTTTCCGCCAGCTCCAGCACAGTGATCCCCGCCAGGGCTGTCATATCAGGACCCACCTGCCGCAACAACCGGTCCGGCCGTTCGCACCAGTTCGTAATCCCCGGCGTCATCCACCAGCGCCTGCCAGCCGGGGTATACCACGATGGTGGTGAAGGTCTCCTCGATGATGGCGGGGCCTTTCACCTCGTGCCCCGGCTCCAGGTCGGCGCCGTGCACGATATCGACTTCCCGGTAGCCCTGCCCGAGGTTGGCCCGGCGCGTTCTCGCCACCCGGGCCAGGCGGGCCGGGGCATTGAACCCGTGACCAACGGTGGGCGAAGGCGTGACCACGGAGGTGGCGAGACGGACGCCGGCGATCTCGGGCACCTCGTCTTCGCGTATGTGCCCGTACTCCTGCATGTGGTACCTGTTGAAGATTTCGATGCCGCGCCGACCGATCTCGCCATCGACAAAGGCGAGATCGCCCAGGCCCTCGCTCACCCTGACGTTGAAAGTCAGCGCCCAGTTCTGGCCCGGGTAGCGCATATTGAGCTGGTATTTGGCGGTCACCTGGGCTGCCGTGAACCCCGCGTTGGTGAAGTAGCGATGGGCGCGCTCGGCCAGCTCCGCCCACAGGGACTTCAGTTTGCCGATATCGACACTGTCGGCCGACACGAGATAGGAGCGCTCCTCGTCGATGGTCGGGTCTGCCACCAGCGTGCCCAGCGCGGAGAAAGTCGGCGATGCCTTGGGTACCAACACCCGGTTGATACCCAGGTCCTCGGCCTGGATCGCGGCGAATGCCGGGCCGTTACCGCCATAGGCAAGCATGCACATGTCTGCCGGATCGATACCCTTGCCGGCGGTAATGCGCCTGACGCCCTGTGACATGTTGGCATTCACCATGCGCCAGCAATCAAAGGCGGCATCCTCCGCGCTGTAGCCCATCTCGTCGCCGATGGCCTGGAACGCCTCTGCTACTCCATCCCTGGTCAGGGCGAAACTTCCGCCTGCAAATTCCGACGTGTCCGAGAGGATACCCAGCATCAACAGCGCGTCCGTGATCGTCGGCCGGGTGCCGCCGCGCCCGTAGCAGATGGGTCCGGGCTCCGAACCCGCGGAGGCCGGGCCAACCTCGATTTCTCCCTGGTTGACATGGCAGATCGAGCCGCCGCCCGCCCCCAGGGTTTCTACCTGCACCATGGGCACGCCCACCAGGTAGCGGTGGTGAATGTTCCAGCCCGCCACCGCCGGTGCGGCGCCTCCCAGCACCATGGAAATATCATAGGAGGTGCCGCCCATATCCACACACAACAGGTTTTCGTGTCCTTTGGCCACCCCCGCGTAGGCCGAGCCGATAACCCCACCCGCGGGTCCGGACGCGAGTACCCGGACTGGTGAGTTTTCAATATATTCGCGGGTCATCACGCCGCCGCTGGCCTGCATTACCATGAGCTGGTTGCGGTAGCCGGCCTCCCTGACCCGGGTAACCAGGCGCTCGAGGTAGGAGGTAACCCGCGGCCCGATATAGGCATTCACCACAGTGGTACTGGTGCGATCGTATTCCGGTGACCGGGGCAGCACCTGGTGCGAGCAGGAGATATGCACACCGGGCATTTCCTCGGCGACGATCTGCGCCACCCGCTGCTCGTGGGCGGGATTCACAAATGAAAACAGCAGGGAAATGGCCACCGATTCCACGTTCTGTTTCTGCAGCCGCCTGCAGCACTCGCGCACCGCTGCCTCATCCAGCGGCTTGTGGATGGAGCCGTCGTGGAGAATGCGCTCGGGAACGGTCAGCCGGCGGCGCCGCGGGGTGATCTGCCGGGGTGGCTGCAGGCGCACATCCCAGACGTTTTCCTTGTATCCGCGCCGATATTCCATCTCATCGCGGAAACCCTCTGTGGTGATGAGGCCGGTCACCGCGCCGTTCATCTCTATCAGCGTGTTGTCCGCCACTGTCGTACCGTGGACGATCGCGTCGCACTGCGCCATGAACTCATCCATGGGCAGGCCTTCCATCTGCGCCAGCTTCTCCAGACCGCTCATCACGCCGAGTGACCGGTCCTCGGGTGTGCTGAGATTTTTGTACAGCACAACCTCCGAGCCCTTGAGCAACGCAAAGTCGGTGAAAGTGCCACCGATATCAATACCCACACGATAAACCATCACTGTACTCCCGCGCTCAGGCCGCTTTGCTTTCGCGCAATTCCTTGCGTCGTGCGGCGGTAGCCGCGGCATCAACCTGGAGATCGAACTCCTCGACAGAGCCGGTAAACACCACTCCGTATTTATCCCGGGCGCGCTCGACACTCACTATTTCATCGAGCACATCCTCCCTGACCGCCCCGGGGTCGCGCAGCAGGGGAGATTCGAAGCCGCCTCCCCCGCCGTACTGGTAGGCGATGACAGAGCCGACAGGCAGCGTCTCATTAGCCGACAGCTCCACCTTGTGTTCGTCGGGCGTACCGACCTTGAAACGATTCGAATAGGGACTGGCGTCATCGCCCCCGCACATCCCGCGCAGCGGGTGCCTGGATGTGACCATCCACGCCATGGCCGTGGTGGGCTCCAGTACCTGCTTGACGTTGAGACTGCCGGGCTGGCCGCGCCAGCGACCGGCGCCCTCCGAGTCGCGCGTCATTTCGCGACTGATGTTGATGACGGGAAACCGGCTTTCCGCGTCCTCTACCTGGGACAACAGCAGGTTGCCGAGACTGACAGGACATGAACCCCAGCCGTCGATACCCTGTACGGCGGACGTGTCGCAGGTGCGCGAATCCACGCCCTGGTCCATCCACATACGGCCCCGCTCATCAAAACCGATGACGGCATTGGGCATGCCCATCTTGTAAACCTGCGGGGCTGACCGCTCCGGCACGATCGACGACAGGGCCACGCAGACGGCCTCGGTAATCTCGCACGCCGGGTGAAATGACCCCAGCGCTGCCGGTCTGTTGGGCGGGGGATGGGCTATACAACCCTCCGGGATGATCATATCCACCACGTTGAAGAAGCCCTCGTTCTTGTTGATACCCGGGTCCATCGCGGCTACCACCTGGGTCATCACGTAACCACGGCTGTTGGCAAAGGTATTCCAGACACCCACCAGGTGCTGCCGGTCGTCGGTGCCGGTGAGATCGACCGTGAGCTGGTCGCCACTCACGGTGCAGGCAACATGCACCCGGATATCTTTGGCGCTGCCGATGGTATCGTGATCGACAAACACATCCGCCTCGTAGGTACCGTCGGGCCACTGGCCGACCTCTTCCCGAACGCGTCGCTCGGTGTGTTCGATGTTGTAGTTGATCGCCGCCTTGACCTTGTCCGACCCCCATTTCCTTACCAGTTCCCGCAGCAGTCGCACGGAGTGCTGGACGCCACCGATCATGGCGGCCAGGTCACCGGCAAAGGACGGGAAGCGGTTGTTGCGCACCACCATGTCGAATACGTCGCGGCGGCGCTCGCCGCGGTGCACCAGCTTGAGGCAGGGGAAGGCCATACCCTCGGTGAAGATATCGGTGGCCTCGAGAGTGAAGCCCCCCGGGTCCTTGCCGCCGGTATCGCCCTGGTGAGCCTGCAGGCACTGCACCATGATCAGCTCGCCGGCGTCATCATAGACCGGGGCGTAAACGTTGTAGTCCGGCAGGTGACCACCGCCGCAGTCGGGATCATTACCGAGGAACACGTCGCCGGGCCCCCAGTCGTAATCATCCTTGCGCATGAGACCGTAGCGCACTGTCAGGCCGCTCACGAACGTCAGGTGGGGCGTACCGATTGCGGCCCCCGCCAGGCGCCCGTGGGCATCGACGATACTGCCGTTGCGCTCGTTACTCTGGTTGATGATCGCTGACGAGGCGGCCCGCCCGAGGTGGGTGGCGGCCTCGAAACAGATGGTTTCCATGCCGCCCCGGATGATGCTGGCGGTCACCGGATCCACCTCGGCCGAGGTGGGCAGCGGCTCGCGCCTGGCGGCGAGTTTTGCGTTCAGTTCAAAGGACATTCTGGCATTCCCACTGTAAGCACGACATGTTCGGATAGTTTGAACGATACACCATCTGCACCGACTACCGGACGACAGTTCGTGAAAGACTCTCTACAGTAAGCGCAGGCTGTGAAGCGAAACCCCGGGGGGCGCTCACAGCGACTGCCCGTCGTCAATCGTAAACGTCGCCCCGGTGACGGCGCGGGAGCTGTCCGAACACAGGTAGAGCACCATGTCGTGCAGTGACTCCGGCTGCTGCAGTCGCTTGCGGGGCAAGGCGGCAATCGCCGCGCGGCCCTGTTCGGAGCGGGTCCATTCATCGTTTATCCCGGTATGAATCCAGCCGGGCTGGACCGTGTTGACGTTAATGCCCTGGCGCGCCCACTCCCGGGCGAACTGCCGCGCGAGGTGAGCCACGGCGATCTTGGTGGCGGCGTAGGCGGCATCCCCGGTATGGTTCTGCCGCGCGGTGATCGAGCCGATGAACAGAATGCGGCCGTGCTCGCGTTCGCGGCTGCCGCCCGCTATCAGTCGCCTGGCGCCCTCGCGGGCCACCAGGTAGGTGCCGAGCAGGTTGGTGTCAATCACGCTCCTGATCGCGCTTTCGGCCACCTCCGTGGAGCGGCCGCCGGCGGCCGTCCCCGCATTGGCAATAATGGTGTCCACGGTACCGAACCGGGCCTCCGCGGCATCGAACGCCGCAGTCACCTGGGCGTCGTCGCTGACATCGAGCCTGACCCCCAGTGCCTCGGCCCCCCCGCCCTGCAACTCATCGACCAGCGCCTCGACCCGCTCCAGGCGACGGGCCCCCAGCACTACCCTGGCGCCGGCGGCTGCGAGCAACCGCGCGAACCCGGCGCCCAGTCCGGATGATGCGCCGGTGACCAGTGCCGTCCTGCCGTCCAGTCTGAACACGGACCGGCCCCCGGTCAGGGCTTTTTCCGGCCGGAGCGGCTCAGGCGCCACTCCGGCGGGTAATTCATGTCGTTGTTCTTCACGATATTGTTCAGGCCCTCCCCGAACACGTTGTCACCCAGCTGCACATCCCCTTCGCGGTCATTCTGCATCAGGGGCAACATCCCCTCCAGCCAACCGG
>JAHEBL010000106.1 GCA_024642265.1 Haliea sp.
TGAACGAATCTGTACTGCCAAATACACCAGTGATGCTACTACGGCGAGTGCTCCAATGATTTCACCAACGGCACCTATTGCATCCCAATTCATGCACTAAATCTCCTTAGACACATAACGCTTCAAGCAGGGGCGCCGCTTACGGCGTCCCGGCGCGAAGCGCCCTGGCTGCCTTGATTTGTTATGTCATTGTTGACTATATGCTTCAATATCTTTAAGTCTAATTTTTGCAGGAAGAAATATGCCTTTCCCTTTAGCAATCTCATTTTCTTTTTCGTCGTACATCACTGATTCTACACAGACTTTGCGCCCATCAAGTTTGACTACATTTCCAATCGCTTTTACTCGGCCTTTACTTACGGGCCTGCTTATTTGAGTTGTAAAACTCACTGTAACCATCGGACTCTGGTCATTTATCGAGCCCGCTGCAAAGGCAGCGCTGTCATCCAGCAGCTTAAAGTACACCGAACCGTGCAAAGCCCCCAGAACGTGAAAATATTCGGGTTTAACCTCCATGCTAATTGTGGCCGTTCTATCCGAGACTTCTATTTCGGGCGGAAAGATCTCATTTATTGGACCAAGGAGGTACATTTTTTCAAGGGCTCTGTAGTGCTTGATATTCATTCTGATGCTCTGAACCTAGACATAACGCCAAAGGCAGCGGCGGTGAAACCGTCCGCTGCTTTTTCTTGTTATGTGCGCGTTTTCCATCGCGCTGGATGCCTGCTACCGTGCATAACCGATACAACTACAACTTCAGATTCAACGACCCGGAAGAAAACTGCGAAGGGGAAGCGGAACAATACTGCTCGATGAGTACGTCGGTGAACCACCGGATATGCATCGGGATTGGTTCCGATATGATCTAGCGCTTCGAGCACCGAGTCCAGAAATTCATGGCCAAGTCCGGTTCGCTGCGATTCGTACCAAGAGGCCGCCTCGGTCAAGTCTAGTTCCGCCTCTTCCCTGAGCCGGACGGTAACAGTCATAGCCGCCTACGGATATCTGAAATAGCCTCCGATGCCGGGCGTCCGGTTTCACCATCAATATCAAACTTGTCGAGGCGGCGGTCTAACTCGGATATCTGGTCTGAGGTAAGTGGCAGGGCCTTCTGGTCGCTTGCGATACTATCCCACAGATCCTCGACAAGGCGAATGCGATCCTCAACTGGCAATTCTCTAAGATTCTGGTTCATAGTCGAATCATACGCCTCTAGTGGGGTCTGTCCAGCGCACATAACGCTTCAAGCACTGGCGGCGAAACCGCACTGCGGTTTTGGTGTCCGTGTGCCTTGAATTGTTAGGCGGACTGGGCACCTTCTATCTCTGCTTCAATAACAGCCACAAACTCTGGACCAAACATGTATTTGCCTATTTTTTCCCACCATTGCCGGCCGCCGGCACTCCAAAGAAAGTAACGAATGGTTACTAGGTTTTCAAAAAAGTCTGATTCACTCACGGTACCCTGGCGGAACTGGAAATGCGCCGCAGAAAAAGAACCGAATGCGATATGCACCAAGTTCGAAAAGCGATAGTACTCCTCGACAGACAAAGATATAGGGTCTTTCCGACCACGAAGCATGATCTCTTGTAACTCAGGGTCTTGCACCAACGATTTTAAGAAGTCAATCTGAAAGCTGGCTGAGACGAGTTTGGACTCCACCGCTGAGGCGCGAGTGCTAGCACGCACTTGCAGGCTCAAATAGAGCAACGTCGTGATCACGCCAGCCGCACCAATAGTCTCCGAAATGGCCCCGATAGCTTCCCAGTTCATTGTGATGTCACCATGTGTCTGCCTAACGCTTTGCTTTGGGGCCGTAGGCAGGTGCGAAGCGCCGGAACGGAGGTCCCAGCCGCGCAGCGGCGACAACAGCAACTTGTTATGAGGAATGTGCTCATTTGCCATGAATCACTTCCCTTTTGCTCGCGAGGATGAGGCGAGCAATTTTGACATCATGTTCTCTCGCTGGACTCATCCCCCTTCGATCAACTGTCACCCACGTCAGATACTCTGCTATCTCTTGAGGATCCTCGCTGGATAGTGCGCGTTTAAATACTTGTGGGAGATATCCATGGTATTCATCAGTGGGCCCACCAAGCTCAGATATTCCTATAGGATCCCAATCGTTGTAGAGAATCTTGTCGACCCTCTTATATAGGGCTAATTGGTCAGGGGGTAACTTGATGCCCATGATTCCTCATAACGCCTTGCTAAACGGCAGACAAACCGCAGGTTTGGCTGTCCGGTGGAGGCCCGAAGGGCCGGAACGAATTTGAGCAACTTGTTATTGGGTCGCGTTTTCATGGGTAGCTCGTTGTATAGCGGAGTCTCTGCTTTTGTAGAGCGCAACATGAGTTACTGAGCCAAACTCTCTCTGAAGTTCTTTCATGCGAATTGGGTGGTTTCCGTAGCGAAAAAATTTGGTTCCGCGTTTGGAACCTGATAATTGGTAAACACCGTATGAGCGTGGAATCGTGTACCTTGAATTTTTAGGGTCTAGACGAACTGAACTTTTAGTGATTTCATCTTTTGAATAGTCTGATTTCATTCTACACTCTCGGTATTTTTGAGGCCCAATAACGCCGCGATAAGTGGCAGGCGCTGCCTGACGATCCTTTTGCGCAAACAAAAGGAGTGACCGCTAGCCTGGCCGCTTCATCGCCTTGTCAGGCGTCATCTACCCTCTCCCGGTTTAGGTACTTGATCAAAAGTCTCAAGCACGATTCGTCTGTCTTCTTCATCGGCAATATTGTCTATGGCTTCTATTGCCGCGAGGTAGCTAACCTGGTGCTGGTCTAATTCCCCGGCAACGTACGATGCATGTGCATGAATCGTATGTACAAACGCCAGTTCCCAATCATCGGTAGGGCGAGCCAGGAAATACTCACGGATCTCCTCAGCTAACCCCAGTGCTGATTGTCCAAAACCCACCAACGCATGCACTTCGGCCAGTAGAGTTTTGGCTCGCATAGCGTGCAGTTCATTGCCTGCGACTCTCCAGTGGAAGGACGCAGCGTGCGCTGCATCCAGCATTCTGGCTGTTTCCTCCTGGGTTCTCGAGGGAATTGCTACCAGATTCCACGCGATATTGTTGCTTTCAATGGCGAAGAATCGATGCCAGCTTCCGGGTTCAAAATCTGTTGGTTCGTTTGCCATAGCTCGATCACGCCTGACGCTTCAAGCAGAGGCGTCGGTTACGGCGGCCTGCGCCGAAGGCGCCTCGCTGCCTTGATTTGTTAGGTGGCCAGTGGACTGCTCAATTGCCGAAACGAAATCCGGCATGAGCAAAGACTTGCTACCAGCCCATAAGGCTCGAAACGCTGAACTTTTGAAGTACATTCTGACGAACCTGAGAGTCACCTCCCAAAGTTCAGGGTCATCTGCGTGAGTGGTACGGCGATAGACTGCCTGCCATGCTTGCAAAAGTTGCATGCCTAAATAGTCAAATCTAAGCCTATCAGTTGCATCGAGAGAATCGATATCGATCAATCCTTGGGCCCAAAGCTCCGCGACGTCGCGATTTGCAACGATTCCCTCAATCCACTTACTTATATCTGTATTAGTGCCTTCAAGCGATCTGGTTTGCGCCGCAGCCGAATCCGATCTCAGTTGTCGCGTGTTTTGGCGGATTTGAACAGCTAAGTAGATAAGAGTGATTACAACACCAATTCCGCCAAGAAAGTCACCGATGTTTCCAAGATCTTCGAGCATAGTGTGATCGGCCTCCTAACGCCGCGATAAGCGGCACTTGAGGGCGGGTGTCTGGAGCGGCAGCGGAAGACGGCCGCGGTCAGGTGTCCGCTTCATCGCCTTGTTAGGCGTCATCGTACTCCCTATGCGGTAGCTATTAATCACGAATCGCCTTGCGACTTCTCATCGCGAATAATCTCATTTACGAACTCTTGAAACCCGGGATCCAGTAGTCGTGCGTTTTGTCCATGAACCCATGTTGTGGACATGGGCGGCACCGAATAAAACTCCGAAATGAGGTGTCGAAGTTCCTCAAGATCTTTCTCCGTAGTTATGGATGCCCACTGTGCCCAGTGGATCCACCACCAGCCCTGGCATTGGCTCTCAACTGCGATAGTCTCCTCTACACTGAGACCAAGCTTCTCAGCCAGATGCTCAAACTGTTCCATACTGCCTTCAGCCCGGACCCAAGCATCCATCAAGCCAGGCACGGTCTTCTGAGCAGAGATCATTTCTCGGACTCCGACGGCCCGACTCAGTCGATTAACATCAGCCGCCGTGTTCTTGGCATGGCGGATCTGAATCGCCAGGTAAGCAAGTGTTACAACAACCGCGGCGGCTCCTAGTATCTCCCCTACCGCGCCAATCGCTTCCCAGTTCATCTCGCTAGTCCCCGATGACGCCTAACAGCATGTTAATCGGGCCTTCAGCCCGATAACAATTAATGTCGGGAGGCCCCGATAAGATATTGGCGTGAAACTGGTCCGGGTATACCCTGGCATTCCGGGCTCCATGCAACATTTTCGTTCAATTACCGTCAATTACCGCCGATCTCTTCCGTAAATCACAAGTCTGCCACCATAATCAGACTATTCCCTTATCACCGTTCGGGCAACTATTCCGCAGACTACTACCCACTATCGTGAAACCCTCTCCCTTCCTGCGCGCACTCGAGGAGCATATGCTCGTACGGCGCTACAGCCGACGCACGATCAGGCCTTATCTCTACTGGATCAGGTACTTCATCGTTTTCAGTGGAACGCGGCACCCCTCGGAATTCCGCCCAACCCAGGTGGAGGCGTTTCTGACGCACCTGGCCGTTGCGCGGCACGTCTCGTCGGCTACCCACTCATAGGCAAGGTGGACCTGTTACTCCAACAGGACCCGGCTCAGCCTCGAGCCCGGCACCACCAAGCTGCGGCGCCACCATATGGACGAGACGAATATCAACAAGTTCCTGCGGGCTGCCGCCCGGGCCAGCGGCCTGCAAAAACAGATCGGCAGCCATACCCTGCGCCACTCTTTCGCTACCCATCTTTTGCAGTCCGGCGCAGACATTCGCACGGTGCAGGAACAACTCGGCCATGCGGACGTAAAGACCACGGAAATTTACACCCATGTCCTCAACCGTGGCGCCCGCGGCGTCCGCAGCCCGCTCAGCGATCTCTGAACAGATTTGACAGAACGCCATATACTGTATATTCATACAGTATATGTCTAGCTACGCCGAACTCCACTGCCTGAGCTGCTACAGCTTCCTGCGCGCCGCGTCCCACCCCCATGAGCTGGTGGAGAGGGCTGCAAAGCTGGGCTACGCCGCCCTGGCCGTTACCGACGAGTGCTCCCTGGCGGGCATCGTCAAGGCCCACGTGGCGGCGAAAGAACACGGCATCAAACTGATCGTGGGCAGCGAGTTCAACCTGGCCGAGGGCGTCAGGCTGGTGGCGCTGGCGCCCTCACGCCCCGCTTACAGCGAGCTGTCCGGCCTGATCAGCATGGCCAGGCGGCGCAGCCCCAAGGGCGAGTACCGGGCGACGTTGCGGGATGTCATCTTCCATCTTAAGCGCTGCCTGCTGGTGTGGCTGCCCGGGGATGACGATGAAGCGAATCGCGCCTGGGGCCTGCAGCTCGCCCGCCTGTGCAAGGGCCGGGTGTGGCTGGGAGTAGCGCATTTATTGGGCAATGACGAGATCCGGCGCTACCTGGCCCTGTACCGGCTGGCCAGTGAGTTGGCCATTCCCCTGGTGGCCTGCGGCAACGTGCAGATGCACAGCGCCGGTCGCAAGCCGCTGCACGATGTGTTCACCGCCCTGCGCCACAACACCAGCATCGGGCAACTGGGGCGCAAACGCCTGGCCAACAGTCAGCAGCACCTGCGCCACCTCGCAAAACTGCAGACGCTCTACCCCCCCGCCCTGCTGGCCGAAACACTGCGCATCGCCGGGCTCTGCAATTTCAGCCTGGATGAACTGCGTTACGAGTACCCCGAGGAGGTGGTGCCGGAGGGCTACACCGCCAAGCGCTACCTGCGCGAGCTGGTGGCGCAGGGCAGCTCGCTGCGCTGGCCCGGGGGAGTGCCGCGGGATATCCAGCAGCGTATCGATCATGAGTTGGAACTGATCGAGGAGCTGGACTACGAGTACTACTTCCTCACCGTGTACGACATCGTGCGCTTTGCGCGGGAGCGCGACATCCTGTGCCAGGGCCGGGGCTCCGCCGCCAACTCGGTGGTGTGTTACTGCCTGTTCATCACCGAGGTGTCACCCGAGCAGATCTCCCTGCTGTTCGAGCGCTTCATCTCCCGGGAGCGGGACGAACCGCCGGATATCGACGTGGACTTCGAGCACGAGCGCCGGGAAGAAGTGATCCAGTACATTTACGACAAGTACAGCCGCAAGCGCGCCGCCCTGGCCGCCACACTGATCACCTACCGCTCCCGCAGCGCGGTGCGGGACGTGGGCAAGGCGCTGGGGCTGGACCCGGTGTTCGTGGACGACCTGGCCAAGTCACTGGCGTGGTGGGATCGCACCGCCGACCTGGCCAAACGTTTCGAGGAACAGGGAGTGGCGCAGCACAGCCGGCAGGCACAGCTGTTCTACAGCCTGGTGCAGCAGATACTCGGCTTCCCCCGCCACCTGTCCCAGCACGTGGGGGGCTTCGTCATTACCCGCAACCCGATATCCACCCTGGTGCCGGTGGAAAACGCCAGTATGGCCGATCGCACCGTGATCCAGTGGGACAAGGAAGACATCGAGGCCCTGGGCCTGCTCAAGGTGGACATCCTGGCGCTTGGCATGCTGTCCGCCATCAGGAAAAGCCTGCAGATGGTGCACCGCTACTGCCCCGCCATCAGAACCATCAGCGATATCCCGAAGGAGGACAGGGCCACCTACCGCATGCTGCAGGCCGCCGACACCGTGGGTGTGTTCCAGATCGAGTCCCGGGCCCAGATGTCCATGCTGCCCAGGCTCAGGCCCGAGCGTTTCTACGACCTGGTGATCGAGATCGCCATCGTACGCCCCGGCCCCATCCAGGGCGACATGGTGCACCCCTACCTGCGGCGCAAGCAGGGGCTGGAAGAGGTCACCTACCCCAGCGAGGCTATCAAGTCGGTGCTGGAGCGCACCCTGGGGGTACCCATCTTCCAGGAGCAGGTGATCCGCCTGGCCATGGTGGCCGCGGGTTTCAGCGGCGGCGAGGCCGACCAGCTGCGCCGGGCCATCACCAACTGGGGCCGCAACAGCAAGCTGCTGACCTTCGAGCAGAAGCTTACCAAAGGCATGATCGAGCGCGGCTACGACGAGGACTTCGCCCGCCGCCTGTTCGAACAGATCAAGGGTTTTGGCGGCTACGGTTTCCCGGAGTCCCACTCCGCCAGCTTCGCCCTGCTGGCCTATGTCTCCGCCTGGCTCAAGCGGCACCATCCCGCCGCGTTCTTTGCCGGCCTGCTCAACAGCCAGCCCATGGGGTTTTACAGCCCCTCCCAGCTGCTGCAGGACGCCCAGCGTCACGGAGTCACGGTACTGCCTGTCGACGTCAACCACAGCGACTGGGACCACCAGCTGCTTGAGAGCCGCTCCAGTCTGCAGTCACAACCACCGGTTCGCCTGGGGTTGCGACTGGTAAAAGGCCTCAGCCGGGAGGGCGCGCAGCGTATCGTCGAAGCCCGGCAACAGGGGCCCTTCCGCCAGGTCAGCAACCTGCGCCAGCGGACCCGGCTGGACAAACGCGACATGGAGGCCCTGGCGGACGCCGACGCCCTGGCCTCCCTCAGCGGTCACCGCCACCAGTCCCAGTGGCAGATCATGGCCCTGGAACAGGCCCGGCCGCTGTTACAGGACGAACAGCGCGAGCCCGCCAGCTATTTTGACGACGGCGTGCAGCTGCCGGCCCCCGGCGTGGCGGAGGAAGTGCTGGCGGATTACCGCGCCACCGGGCTCACCCTGCGCGCCCACCCCATGAGCCTGCTGCGGGACCGCCCGCCCTTCAACCGCTGCAAGCGCCACACCGACCTGCCGACGCTGGGCAACAACCGCTTTGTGCGCATCGCCGGGCTGGTCACCTGTCGCCAGCGCCCGGGCAGCGCCTCCGGCGTGCTGTTCCTCACCCTGGAGGACGAGACCGGCAGCAGCAATATCGTGGTGTGGCAGCGCACCCAGCAACAATTCCGCCGGCCGTTGATGACCGCGCAACTACTGCTGGTGAACGGCACCCTGGAAACCAGGGACAATGTCATCCACATCATTGCCGGCGCCCTGTACGACTACACGCACGAACTGCAGGCCCTGCAGGTGGCCTCGCGGGATTTCCATTGAATTTGCACCCCCCCGGCCCGGCGGCCGGCGGGGGCAAGCCGTCCGGTTTCTGTCGCAGCCGGGCGAATTGGTCTAGACTTCGACGTCACAGATTGCAACCAAGGAGCAATATCCGATGACGAAATTCACCATGGCCGCCCTGCTGGCCAGCGCCGTCAGCGCGGGTGCCAATGCCCAGATACCCGCCCCGCCGGACGGCGAGATGTTGTCTCCCGAGTACACCGGCAAGGTCTATTCGCCCTATGCCGAACGGGATTTTCCAAGCAACGTGTATTTTGGCGACACCCACCTGCACACCAACATGTCGGTGGATGCCGGCGCCTTCGGCAACCGGCTGGGCCTGGACGAGGCCTACAAATTCGCCCGGGGCGAGCAGGTCACGTCCACCAACGCGGGTCCGGTGCGCCTCTCGCGTCCCCTGGATTTCCTGGTGGTGGCCGACCACTCGGACCAGATGGGGTTTTTCCCGGACCTGGTCGCGGGTGCGCCAAACATCCTGGCGAACCCCACGGGCAAGGACTGGTACGAGCGGGTCAAGGCCGGCGACGGGGTTGCGGTCGCACTGGAAATCATCGGGATGGCCTCGCAGGACAAGTTTCCCCCTGAACTCACGTACAAACCTGAATCCGCACCCTACAAATCCGCCTGGGAAAAAACGGTGGCAGCGGCCGAGCGCTATAACCAGCCGGATGTATTCACGGCCTTCATCGGCTACGAGTGGACCTCACTGGTGCGCGGCAATAATTTGCACCGGGTGGTGGTCTACCGCGATGGCGGCGACAAGGGCGGCCAGATGGTGCCCTATACCATGACTGCCCCATGGGGCAGTCCCAATCCGCGCGACCTGTGGAAGTGGCTGGCCAATTACGAGCAGAAAACCGGCGGCCAGGTGCTGGCCATTGCCCACAACGGCAACCTGTCCAACGGCATCATGTTCCCGATTAGCGAGCAGTACGACGGTAAGGCGCTGGATGTGGAGTACGTCACCCAGCGCGCCAAGTGGGAACCCCTGTACGAGGCAACCCAGATCAAGGGGGACGGGGAGACACACCCGTTCCTGTCACCCAACGATGAGTTCGCCAACTACGAGACCTGGGATATCGGCAACCTCGATGTCTCGGAGGTCAAGACCGATGCCATGCTGTCGGGCGAGTATGCCAGGGAAGCCCTCAAGCGCGGCCTGGAACTTGAAGCCAGGCTGGGCACCAACCCCTACAAGTTCGGCATGATCGGCTCCACCGACAGCCACACCTCACTGGCCACGGCGCAGGAGAACAACTTCTGGGGCAAGCACTCCGGCGCCGAGCCATCACCCACCCGGATGACCCACCCTTTCATGGCCAATGAGAATGGCGCCATCATGGGCTGGCAGATGGTGGCCTCCGGCCTGGCCGCCGTGTGGGCCAAGGAGAACACCCGTGAAGCCCTGTTCGACGCCATGGAACGCAAGGAAGTCTACGCCACAACCGGCAGCCGCATGGCGGTGCGTTTCTTCGGCGGCTGGGACTTCAGCGACAAGGATCTCAACAACCGCGAGCCCGCCTTTGCGGGTTACGACAAAGGCGTGGCCATGGGGGGCGACCTGCCCGCCAACACGGCCGGCAGGAAAGCCCCGAGCTTCATGGTCTTCGCCCTGCGCGACCCGATCGGCGGCAACCTCGACCGCATCCAGATCATCAAGGGCTGGTACGACGGCCAGAAACAGCACGAGAAGGTCTACGACGTGGCCTGGTCGGGTGAGCGCAAGCCCGGCGCGGATGGCAAGGTACCGGCGGTAGGCAACACGGTGGATGCAAAGACGGCCTCCTGGACCAATACCATCGGCGCTTCGGAACTGGGCAGCGTGTGGACGGACCCGGATTTCGACCCCAAACAACGCGCGTTTTACTACGCCAGGGTGCTGGAGATCCCCACCCCCCGATGGTCCACCTACGATGCCTTCAGGTTTGGCGTGCCAATTCCCGACGGTGCGCCGGTGTCCACCCAGGAGCGGGCCTATACCTCACCGATCTGGTACACCCCGAAATGAGCCGGGGGATCAGCGCGGCCCCGGGGCCGCGCTGTTGAAAAACGCCCAGATAACCTCGGGGCCATCCAGCTGGTGACTGGTGGGACCGAGGAGTCGCGGCAGGCTGAACACCGGGTTGGGAACGGTATGGCCACCACCGTGAATGGTGACCAGGCTGACAGGCGGTCTGCCCTGTCCTGACCAATCCGTACTTTCCACCGAGGTGACATCGTCGGGGTCGCGCCGGGGCCAGCGACTGCGCTCACCCTCTCCATCGTAACCGGCAAGCCCCGCCCAATAGCCGGCAGTGGCGGCGGAAGACAGCACACTGCCGCGGCTGGCATTCCCGAAAATTTCCACCAACCCACCCTCGTAGGGGTTTACCGGATCCTCCGTGCCATTCATAACGAGCGCTGCGACCGCCTCGCCAACAGGCTGGCAGGCGATGGGGTCCGGCAGGCTGGCCGCCATTGCCGCGATGCCCGCCACCAGGTCCGGCGCCTCCAGGCCCAGGCGGTAAGCCATCTGCCCGCCATTGGACAGGCCCGTGGCGAATACCCGCGCCGGATCGGCGCCCTGCTCGTCCACCATGCGCGCCACCAGAGCCCGCAGGAAACCCACGTCATCGATATTTTCCAGGTTGGCGGCGTAGTCGGCGCTACCACGACAGTCATTCCAGTGCCGCTCATAGCCATCCGGGTAGACCGCGATGAAGCCGTAACGCTCAGCGAGCACGTCAAAGCCGTAGCGCGTGGCCTCCCGCATCTGTTCACCATCACCCATGGAGCCGTGCATGACCAGCACCAGGGCGGGGGACGGGGATTTTGCGGCCGGCACATACGCCAGCCAGCTGCGTTGATGGCCGCCGTGCTCCACCGAACCGGCTTGCACACTGCCCGGCAGTGTCGGCGGCTCCATCGGGTCCGCCTGCAGGTACCACCACCAGGCCAGGGCAATGGCAGCCACCACCACGAGCGCAATCACTGCGAGTGCTTTTACGATTTTGCCCATGGCTTTATTCCTGTCGGTTATCGTTGTCATCCGGTGGGGAGAGTCTAGACTGAAGCCATGGCAGATGCATTCACAATGCTGCAACGCTTCGCCCTGATTCTGGCGCTGACGGTGATGACAATGACACAATCCCAGGGAGAGAACATGCCACCGGAGCGCGCGCGGATGCTGGCGGCTATCAACGAGTCGGTGCGTGAATCAGCCAGTTATACCGGCCGCACCCAGCTGTCCGACAGGGTGATGACGGCCATGGGCAGCGTCCCCCGCGAGGAGTTCGTAATGCCCGCCTACCGTCACCTTGCCTATGACAATACGCCATTGCCTATCGAGGCGGGGCAGACGATTTCCCAGCCCCTGATCGTCGCCCTGATGACGGACCTGCTCGACCCCCAACCATCCGATGTGGTGCTGGAGGTGGGCACCGGCTCGGGTTACCAGGCCGCGGTGCTGGCGGGACTGGTAAGGCAGGTGTACAGCGTGGAAATCGTTGAAGAACTGGCGGCATCCGCCGCCAATGTGCTGGCACGACTGGGTTACGACAATGTCACGGTGCGCGCCGGCGACGGCTATGCCGGCTGGCCGGAACACGCGCCCTTCGACGGCATCATCGTCACGGCAGCCGCCGACGAGATCCCCCCGCCGCTGCTGGAACAGCTGAAGCCCGGCGGCAAGCTGGTCATTCCCGTCGGCGAGGAACACGGTTACCAGGAGTTGCTGCTGATCGAGACGGGGGAGGATGGCGAGGTTCGCGAGCGCTCGGTGTTGCCGGTGCGGTTTGTGCCGCTTACCGGTGAGCGTTAAGCGGGAATACACCAAGTTTAGCTCGATCCAGCCGGCCCTGAACCGGGTTCAGATTGCCGAGACTCGCCGTCAATACATCCACGTAGGCTCGTATCCCGAGCGCGGACCGGCCCATCCATGCGCTCAACGGTCTCATCAATCTGAACCCGCTCCAGCACCTGCGACCGATTCCAAACCCAAGGACTCGCTGCTCAGAGCGGCGAGCGGCCCTTGTTGGCAGCAATCCGCATACGCAGGGCGTTGAGCTTGATGAATCCCTCGGCGTCCTTCTGGTTGTAGGCACCGGCGTCTTCTTCGAAGGTGGCGATGCTCTCATCGAACAGGCTGTCGGCGGACTGGCGCCCGGCTACTATCACGTTGCCCTTGT
>JAHEBL010000107.1:0-7664 GCA_024642265.1 Haliea sp.
TGATGGTTTCCAGCGGGTTGGGGGGAATGATACCCGCTGGCATCACGTACAGGTTCAGCTCCGGCAGGTGCTCTATGCAGTCATCCAGTTTGGCGGTGCCCGCCACGAAGTGTGTCAGCCCAGGGTGGTTGGGCGTGAGCTCGCACTTTTTCGCCAGACTGGGGCGGCGCAGGTCGGCGCCGATCACCAGGGTGTTTTCCATCTGCCCCAGCGCCGCCCCCAGGTTAAGCGCCACGGTGGATTTGCCCTCCCCCGGCACGGTGCTGGTGACCACGATCACTTTGGCAGGGCTGTCCAGGCCGCTCAGCACCACCGCGGTGCGCACGGTGCGCAGGGCTTCGGAGTACTTGCCCCGGGGTTTCTTCCAGAACTGCTCAAACTCGCCTTTTTTGTTCGTCTTCATCTTCGGCAGTGTGCCCAGCAGCGGCACGCCCAGTTTGTCCTGCACGTCGTCAGGGTTTTTAATGGTGTTGTCGAGCATGTCCAGAAGGATGGCGATGCCGCAGCCCAGCATGATGCCCAGGATGAAAGCCAGGGTCACACTCAGGCGCTTGTTGGGTTTGAACGGCGCGGTGGGCACCATGGCGCGATCGAGGATGCGGGCGTGGGGCTTCTCGAAGCCGCCCGTCTCGCTGACGCTTTTCATGCGGCTAAAGAAAATATCGTACAGCTCGCGGTTGGTGTCCACCTCGCGCTGCAGTTCCTGCAGCTGGAACTCCTTGCGGTTGAAATCCTGGACCTCGGTTTTGCTGGCCTCCCAGGTGGCCTGCAGCTGCTGCTCGTTGCGCCGGGCGATCTCGTACTCACGGTTGATGCCGCTCACCACCTTGCGCACCTCGCTGGCCAGCTCGTCGTTGGCGGTGTTCAGATCGGAACGGGCGGCGATCATCTTCGGGTGTTTGGGGCCGTAGCGCTTGCTCAGTTCCGCCACCTTGCGCTCGGCGGCGCTCTGCTCGGTGGTGAGCTGGCTGATCAGCGGGTGCTGCAGCACAGCGGGCACGGTCATCAGCTCCTCAGTGTTGGGGTCCTTCATGCCCTGCACGTCTTCCTTGATATTCTGCGCCTCTATACGCGCCTTGCGGGCATCCTCCATCCTCTGGGAGAGCACCTTCAGCTCGTTGCCACCCAGGCCAGTAACGCCCTCCACGCTGACCAGGCCCTCGCGCTCGCGAAAATCCTGCAGTGCAGTCTCCGATATGCGAAGGTTCTCTTTCAGCTCTTCCAGGCGCTCCCCCAGCCAGCCGGTGGCCTGCACCGTGCCGGACAGGCGTGTTTCCAGATTGCTGTTGATAAACTCCTCGGCAAGGGTGTTGGCGATCTGCGCCGCCAGCGTCGGGTTGGTGGATTCGAAACTGAGGTAGACGATAAAGCTGTATTCCACCGGGGTGACAGTGAGTCCGCCGGCCACCGCGTCGGTAATGGACTGGATCAGCTGCTCGCGCTTTTCATCCTCGCTGAGCTGCACCGGGGGCGCCTTGTTGCCCGCGGGCAGCAGGGCCTTCAGGTCGAGGTGGTACCAGGGGTTTGCCGCGTCCTCCTTCCCGGGCAGGAAATCCGGGTGCTCATACAACCTCAGTTTGCGCACCACACGCTCGGCCAGGCTGCGGCTCTTGAGTATCTCGAACTGGGTCTGGCTGTACTCGTAGTTACTGGTGCCCAGGGTATACACCTGCTCCACGTTCACCACGTTGGCTTCCTCGCTCTCCAGCACCAGCGATGCGGAGGCCTCATACACCGGCTGTTGCGAGAACACCAGCAGGCCAGTGGCCAGGGTGATGACGAAGGCCAGGCCCAAAATGGCCCACTTGTGGCGCATGACGGCGCGAAACAGGCGGCCCAGGTCGATAAAGTCGTCGTCCATGGGCTGCTGCATGGCTTGCTGGAGGTGCATCTGGGCGATGGGGCTAATTTGGCCGAACGAATTCGGCCCTGCCTGGGGCTTGTTCATTTAGAAGAAGGTATCCTGCACGGTGATGATGTCGCCCGGTTGCACGTTGTAGTCAAGGTTCACTTCCTGCTCCTTGCGTCCGGGGTCGGCGTCGGAGATCACCAGGGCCTTCTTCTTGTTCGCCCGCTCGGTAAAGCCGCCGGCCAGGGAGATGGCCTTGCGCAGAGTGAGCCCGGGCTGGAAGTCCACTCCGCCGGGTTTTTTCACCTCCCCGTTGACGAAGAAGGGGCGGTACTTCACCACGCTCACGGAGATGCGCGGGTCCACCAGGTAGTCCGGCTTGAGGCCGGCTATCAGCTCCGCCTGAAGCTGGCTGGCGGTTTTGCCAATGACGGTGAGCTCCCCCAGGAAAGGGTAGGAGATACGGCCGTTCTGGCCGATCAGCAGCTGGTCGAAGCTCAGGTCCTCTTCGCCGTACACGTGGATGCGTACGGAGTCGCCCGAATTCAGGGTGTAGCTGTCCGCCACCTGGGCCTGGGCCGGACTGGCCACGGGCAGCGCAGCCCACAAAGCCACCACGGTGGCAAGCAGTAACAGGAACAACCTTGGCATGAACTATGGAACCTCACTTTTGCTGGCGAGCTGGCCAGGCTTAAGTCGTCTTTGGCCCGGCCCGGCCTATCCGGGCTGCAGGGCGTCCAGCCGCCGCCGGGCCAGGTCCCGCAGTGCCGCCGCCCGTTCAGCGCTCCCGGCGCGCCGCGCATACCCTACCATTTTTTCCCAGCCCTGTCGGTAGGCGGGGCGCCTTTGCTGAGCCAGTAACTGGGTCTGCGCCGCCTCCAGGGCGTGGCTCCGGGCTATCTCGGGGACGTCCTCTTCGTAGGCCAGCCAGGCGGAGTGGTAAGCCGCCAGCGCCAGGTAATCCGGCTGGTCGGGGGCTCGCGCCAGCAGCGTATCCAGCGCCCGTGCGGTATGCTCGCGGGTGGCCTCGCCGGGCTGGTAATTGCCACGGCCCCAGAAACTCAGCTCGGTTTCCACCGCAGTGAAGGCAAGGTCGAGACGGAACAGGTCGGCAGACTGCCAGGCTGCCGTTATCGCCAGGATCAGGGCAGCGAGGGCAAGGGCGATGGCCACGCGAGGCTTATCGCGCACCACTGGTTCTGCCACCGACATGCCTCGCCCTCGCCCGGCCACTTACAGGCTGAGCTTGGCCTCGAAGAAGACGATATTCGCGGTATAGCTGAAGCTGTCGATATCGGAATCGCGGTCTTCATAGCGGTAGCCGGCGCCCAGGTCCAGCCAGCGGCGGTACTCGTAGTCGTAACGGGCCTCTGCGACGTAGTTGTCGTCTTCGCGGCTGGCGCCCTGGTAATCCTCGGTGTAATAGCGCACACGCAAGTTGGTGGCGGCGCGCTGGTTCCACTGGTGGTTCCAGCCCAGGGCGTATTCCTCGGTATTCACGGCGTTGCCCAGGCCATTGGTTTCCTGGGTGAAACGCCGGGTGGTCAGGTCCAGTTCGGAATAGGTGCGCGGCAGCCAGCTCATGCCCACTTCCCAGGTAAAGCCATCATCGTCCTGGCGGGCGCTGGAATCGTACTGGCGGTCGTACATACCCACCTTTACGTGGCCGCTGGTCCTTGCGCTGACATCCCAGTCCACACCCACCAGGTAGTTGTACTCGTCACTGGTTAACGTGCCGGCAGAATCACTCGGGTCGTCCTCGTCGTAGTCGTTGTTTGTGGCCGTGGCCTCTATCAGCGCGTCGGTGCGGGGCGCGACCTTCCAGAAAAAGGTGCCGCCGAAGGTGTTGGCGGTGTAATCGCGATAGCGGGTGAACTCGCGGAAGTTGTCGTACTCGTACTCGGTAGTCCTGGCGGCGAGCATGACCCGGCCCCGGCCTTCCCTGTTGCCGTAGGTGTAGTCACCGCCGGCGCTGGTGCGGGTGTATTCGATGGGCTTGTCGGTGACGAAGGAGAGGTTGCCCTCGATCAGGCCGGTACCGCGGTCCTCATGGCCGTCGTAATACTCGGCCATCGCGTTCACGACGTTCCTGGCGTTGAACTCGTGGTGCAGGTCGAACTTGGCAGTGTAGTCGGTAAAGTCGTCGTCACCGCTGTTCTCGTAGGTGCTGTCTTCCAGCTCGAGTATCAGTGAATAGGTGTTGACGCCGTTTTGCAGCCAGGTTTGCAGACGGGGAGTTACCACGCCCACCCAGGTGTCTTTCTCCCGGGATTCGGTGAGCCACAGGTTGTCGGTGTAGTAGGTTTCCAGGTCCAGTGTCGGGGTGAAATACAATGGCCCAAGTTGCATGTGGCTGGGCTCCAGCGCCAGGGCGCAAGGGTTGCCAAGTAATGCGGCCGTGGCAATCACAGCTGCAGGCAGTGCCGTCATGGCAGTCCTGTTCATCGATTCGTCCCGAGTTCTTTGTTCGTTTTTGAAGATTAAACCCCTATTCGCGGGCATTATAAGCGCTACGTTGGCGGCAACATACGCAAAATGACCAAAAAAGAGCGCGGGCAATACAAAAGAGCGGTTGAAAAGGCCCGGATCTATTCGACCTGCTGACTTTTAATTTTGCGCGAAGGTGCTTTCAAATCTCGGCAGAGGAAGGCCAGCGCGAGAATGCTAACGAAGGTAAGCGCATTGGCGGGCATTTGCAGACTGAAATCTGTGGTGGAATGGATGGCGGCCCAGAGCACGGACATGGTCACCGCGAAGCCCGCTCCCCTGTAGAGAGGAGTGAGGCGCCGGCGCTGCACACACCAGGCGTTCCACAGGGCCAGGCCGACGAAGGCCGCAAGTACCAGGGCGGCGGGGATACCCAGTTCCGCAGCAAACTCGAGGTAATCGTTGTGGGCGTGCAGGTGGAGGCCCTGCAGATTGGGTGCCTGGTAGTTGGGGAACACCCCGTAGAAGGAACCACCTCCGGAGCCGGTGAGCGGGAAGTCCTCGATATAATCCATGGTGTATTCATTCGACCACACCCGTGCTTCCTGTTCCGGGTGGGTCTGCTCCAGCCGCTCGGCCAGCTCATGGAAACCGAACCACCGGCCAAGGATGAGCATGTCCACCAGCAGCAGGCTGGCAAGGAACGCCACCGCCGGCCAGGAGAAACGCCGCCCGGCGAATAACGCCACCGCGCCGGCCACGCCCAGCGCGCTGAAGAAGGCGATGTTGCCCATACGGGACCGGGTGAGCACCAGCGCCACCACCATCACCGCCAGATAGATCCGCAGGCGAATTTTGGAAGAGAGCATCAGTCGCAGCCAGTCCCTGATGCGCTCCCTCCAGTTGCGCTGGCGCCGCGTGTTCAGTTGCGCCAGCAGCAGGCCGATACCGGCGCTGAGGCACATCACCAGGTAAGCCGCGTAGTGGTTGCGGTTGACGAAGGTGCCCGTGGCCACCCCCTGCCCCACGTACTTCTCCACGAAGAAACCCAGCTCCAGCCCGCTCAGCACCATGAAGGCGCCATAGGCCGCCTGGAAGGTGCCGCTGAACACCAGTACCTGCAGCAGTGTTTTTACCCGGTCGTGGCTGTTCACCAGGGCCAGGGTGAGGAAAAACCCGGCGCTAAAGGCGCAGCCCCGCAGCAGGTAGTACCGGGTGGCTTCGGGGTCCAGCGACAGACTGAGCCAGCCCTCCCGCACATGCCAGCCAAATGCCTGTGGCGAAAGCCACTCGACCAGCGGGCGCGGCAGGTCCAGCAACTGCACGAACACCCACAACTGCACCAGCATCAGCAGGCCCAGGGGTAACCGGCCCCGGCGCCATACCCCTGCGTCGAGCCTGGCCTGGCCGCACAGGTACAGCAGCAGCCAGCCGCACAGCACAAGGAATACCAGTAGCGCCAGCAGGGCCCCGCCCCAGATGCGGTTAGAGGCGAAGGGCAGCGGCGCCCATACCAGGATGGCCAGGTAGGCGGCGAAGAGGGCGGGTTCGAGGCGACGGATCATTGGGAATATTTCATCGATAGAGCGGCAATTCCAGGCCTGGCCTCAAGGCCCAAAACAAGAAAGGCAGCCGACCGGCTGCCTTCGCGATAGCCACTCGAATCAGAGCGAAGGGCTTACACTGCCCTGGGCGGGGACAGTGGCGGAGTCATAGGCGTCCGGCTTGTCGCAGCCGCCGGTAACATAACTTTGCACCAGGCTTTCGATTATCTTGTCGGTCACCGGCGCGCACACATCCACGCAACCCCGGGCGATCGCCTCGGCCTCCTCGTTATCGCGGGCCATGCAGATACCCACCCTGGCCAGGTTAATCCTGGCGTGGCCAGTCACCGCCTGCACAGCCAGCACCGTGGCCTGCTCCAGGGTGCGACCGTCCCTGATCAGGGTGCCGAGCACTTCCTGGGACGACTTGCGCTGAACCAGCATGTCCTGCACCGCTGTAGTGGCCTCGACATCGGTCATCATGGCGTTCGCGCCCGGCGGCAGGGCGGCCAGCATGCCGATCAGGGCCAGGCTTGCGATCGTCAGTTTCATGGTGCACTCCAGTGGCAATATATCGATCGGGAAAGAGGTCTTTGATCGCGCTACGGTAGTGAGTTTGTGCAGGGCTGTCAATTTTCCGGCAGCGCCCGGCTGTGGCTGCAGACAGCCTCATAAACTTCGGCCATACGCTTGATGTTCCAAGGCCTGCTCAACCGGAAAACCAGCGAATGGTGCGCAAGCTGAGCGAGCCAGCGCATACGCTGTTCCCGCAAGAATCCGAAGCTGTAAAGGTAGTTGGGGAGCAGCTGCTCAAACTTGCGAAACCCCGTGATCTCGGTGATAGCAACTGCCGCATCCGGCGCCGCCGGCTCCAGCAGGTAAAATGCACGGATGGGGCGAGACAGCCGTGCGAACGGTTCAACCGGATAACCCAGAACCTCGAATTCACGGAAGGGCCGGTGGTGTGGATGCGAGGGAACCGCGTGGAATTGTCCTTCCAGCGGGAAAGTGGCCACCTTGTCGTCCGACAGCATTGGGTGGCCCTTTTTCAGGAAGTAATCCCCCAGCGTGGATTTGCCGCCGGTAGAGGGGGCGATAAATAGAATGGGCCGCTCGCCCACCTCCACCGCCGCGGCGTGGATGAAGTCCCAACCCCGCTCAAGAGTGAGATGCAGGGGCAGGAACATGTGAACGAACCAGAATACCAGCAAGGGCCAAGTGCCGTTATCGTGCAACTGGTAGAAAATCTCAGGCGCTCTACCATTCCAGGTAAAGCTCACCACACCCACCACCTCCAGGCACCAGGCTTGGCCGGGGGCACTAACGGCTAGTTCTCGCTCAGTGCGTAGAAAGACTTCCCGTCCATGGGTGCTGTAAAGATGAAAGGATACCGGGTAAACCGCGGGTGCATAGCTGTCGACCACAGGCAGCAACTGCAGCGCCTCATGCTCCCCCGGGGCAACAGCGGATAACAGTACCGGCTGCTCGAACAGGGGCCTATCGCAATAGACCTTCACACCGTAAAGGCAATGCTCAACCACCTATGAACCTTCCTTCGTGGTCTCCGCCGCACTATAAAGGCCCAAGCGTCGCTCGTCCCAGCTGAAATTGGACACTACCGTAAAGTATTCATGGCCCGCCGCCCCGTTTACAATCACATCACCACTTTGCAACCAGGCATGGGCTGATAGCCCCGTGAAACCATCGCTTGTTTCACAAGCTCGCCGCACACCCAGATAAAATCGGCCAGGAATATTGCGCTTTGCCAGCAGGCGCTGGGTTACCAGAACCTGCACCAGGCAGAGGCTCTGCCAGGGGGTAAGCCGAGCGGCTGCGGATACCAG
>JAHEBL010000107.1:7764-12301 GCA_024642265.1 Haliea sp.
GGAGGAACACCGACAGGTGAGCGGCTTTATCGCAATCGTAAATAGCAACGCTGAGACCGTTGACAGGGTAACTCTGGAAAACCTGACTGCCGCCTTGTACTTTCGCGGACCCGATGCGCAACAGGTTTGGACGGACGGCCCTGCAGGCCTGGGCCACGCCCTGCTCCGAACCACCAATGAGGCGCATTATGAAAACCAGCCGGCAAGCCTGGACAATGAAGTGTGGATTACTGGATGCATTCGTATCGACGCCCGGGAGGAACTTGTGCGGGAACTTGGCCTGCACCGTGGGATCCGCTTAGACCACACACCCGACTCTCATCTTGTTTTGAGGGCATATGAAGCCTGGGGCGAGAGATGCCCGGAGCATTTGTTGGGTGACTTCGCTTTCGCCATATGGGATCGGCGAAAACAGACACTTTTCTGTGCCAGGGACCGGTTTGGCATGAGGCAGCTGGCATATGCCCAGCGCGGTGACACGTTGATCGTCAGCAATAGTATCGACTGCATACGACAACACCCTCTTGTTTCAGACCGACTGTGCGATGAGGCAATCTGCGACTTCCTGTTGTTTGGCGATTCCCGCTGGGGATCGCGATCACGGACGGCATTTTCAGATATCGAGACGCTGGAACCCGCCCACTGCTTCTCTATGGCAAAGGGGTCGAAAAGAACCTGGCGCTACTGGGAAATCCCAGGGGATGTCCCGATCCTTCGCTACCGAAGAGACGCCGAATATGTTGAGCACTTTAGCGATATCCTGAGAGTTTCGGTAAACGATAGAATTCGAACCCAGGATATCTGTGTATATCTCAGCGGAGGCATGGACTCTTCTAGTATAGCTGCGACTGTTTGCGACCTTAACCGGGAACGGAGCCAGCCGATTGGCCTGCACGCGGCAACGGTAATTTACGATTCAATTCACCCCAACGATGAAAGAATATTTGTTGAGGCGCTGAGCGCCCACCTGGGGCTGCAAACTCACCATATCGACGCCGATCGGTACCCGCTTGTTTCCCAACCAGCACCGACCACGTTACCGCTGGAAATCTATCAACCCCAGCTCTGGCTGGACCTCCATCGATACGCCATGCAGAAAAGTCGAGTGGTCCTGACCGGCGACGGCGGTGACGAAATCATGGCGTTTACCTCAGTAACGGAAGCACTCAAGGATGTCAGTGTGCCCGCCGCTCTGGCCTGTATGTTTCGACTTAAGCGAATATACGGCAGCTACCCCCCGCTTGGCACGGGTTTGAAGAAAGCGGCAAAAAGCGTCTTTCGCCAGCCCGCAGGGTTCAACGTTCCCTACCCCTATCCGGCCTGGATAAAGAGCGACATGGAGGAGAGGTTTGACCTGAAAAGTCGCTGGGTGCAAACATGGTCCAATGCGCCGGGAAATCCGCAGCACCACAACCCGCGCATCTACGATTCCGTACAGACGCCCGACTGGAATACCGACGACAAGTACATGAACAGCGGTTTCACCTTACCCGAGGAGCGCAGTCCCTTCCTCGACCCAAGGATAGTGAATTTCATGGTGTCGCTGCCAGCATTGCCCTGGTTATTCAACAAGCACATCCTTCGAACAAGCATGGCGGGAAAACTACCGGGCAATGTTGTCCTGCGCCCGAAAACCCTGTTGGGATTTATTCACGATTCGCTGATCAAAACGTCAGACCACAGGAAATTAGATAACTGGAATCCTGTGGATGGCCTGGAGGATTACATCGAGCTGTCAAAGCTACCCACATTACACGCCGGTTCGGCAGCGGGGGCCGAATCCTATGTCAATCTCCGACCTTTCATGCTGAATCAATGGTTACGAGACCTGGCAATGGGGGGGGGTTGACGATACCGGAATCCAATCCGTCCAATATTCGGTAGACCAGTCTTTAAAACGACGGCCCCATCCTATTGCTTCCCGCGTCGCTTGCGGGGCCATTACCACCCTGCCGGGTAAGATCCGCAACCCTGCCGAAACTTATAATTTCCGGGGTGGCGTACTTTTTTTTCGGCGTTTTCTCTGGTTTATCCAATGGTTCTTTCAATTTCATACTCCGGCTAGCTTTCGCAGAAATCGCCCACCAGGTCCTTTACAAACCTGGAGGCTTCATCTTCGCTTTTATAGAGCTCAGGATACCGCTTGTACAATTCTTTTGACAACTGCTTCACCGCTATCATCCCGCTCATTTGAGCCAGCAACCACCGGGCGGCCTCGCCACGCCGATTTAGCCTGGGATGGTAGTATTCCGACGCCCTGCGGAGCCTGTCATGGGAAAGGGATTTGGCCAGGAACGTACTCTGTCGATGTCTCGTGCCCGCGTAACGGGTGGTCCAGGTCCACTCACCGAACTCCGGCCGCTTCAGTGCAAAACCCAGCCGGTCTCCGGCCTTCACTTCCAGCGGCCGCTCCAGTGGCAAGAATACCGGGCGCCAGTGCGTATTGTCGAACTCACCGGAAGTCGAAAACCACTCCTCCCCAAGCCGTATCTGGAACCAACCCAGCCAGCCGTGGCAACTGCCACTCTGCTGTACTTCCACTTCCACCTCGCTGTCACACTCAGCTCGCGACGCCGTGGTGAAATCCATGTCGATCAGTGCTGCGGGGGCGGCCAGGCGGATGGCTTTGAAATTGTTACGGGTGTCATAATATAAACTATTGGCAGCGAAGGAGCGCACTATCCGATAGTCCAACTCAGGCTCCCCGCGCAGTCCAGCCTTGCCTACATGGTCACCCCAGGCCTCGATATGCTTGCGGTAGTAATCCGCAGCGCAAACCGGAACCACCTCTATCCGACCGCGGTCGGGAATCATGTGCCCACCCGGTGCGAGGAACTTGTCCCGTGCATAGAACAGTGACGGCAGTAAATCTTCGGTTAGGAGCAAGTTGCCTGTGAAAACCGAGACCATGACATCCACCCGCTGGTCTAGCTGCAACTCCTCTACCCTGCACGGGTGATACAGCACATTTGTGAGCCCGTTTGTCTCAGCGATCCCGCGGGCTATATCCAGTACCGGGCTCGGCTCAACCAGATGCACTGCTGCCGCACCCAGCTTGGCCGCGTAAAACCCGTGCACGCCCAACCCCGCACCCAGGTCCATGACGGTTGTGCCGGGTTGAACAACGCGCGCCAGGGCCCTCGCGTACGCCGCGTTGCGCATAGCATCAAATACCATGGAACGGTGACCGGTAACATCGGAATAGCTCATCTTTGCCGCGAATGGTTACTGCTGATTTGGGACCGTACTCTAGCAAGGCAACCGATCAAATCAAAGCCGGCGAATTCTGGAAACTATCTTCGCGGACACCGCCTTTGCTAAACTCGCCACGCCAGCCAGCCGCAAACGACGCACTAACGGCACAGGAAGCGGAACGCGCTGCCCGCTGGCCACCCGGTTCTGCAAATGAACACAAGGATCTCACTGAGACCATGCGCGACCTTCCCCCGCCGACCCGCTTCCGCCCGCTCCTTGGCTACATCACCCCCCACCGACCTGTGCTGCTGGCGGTGCTGGGGCTGTTAGTGGCGGGCAGCATGCTGTCGCTGGCCAATCCCTGGATGGCCGGGCTGCTCACCGCCAGCGTGATGGGAAACAGCGAAGGCGGAATGGGAGTGCGGCTGTTGCTGGGCATTTGGCTGTTGCTCATGCTGCTGCGCAGCCTGCTCAGCTTCGCCACCCAGTACTTTATTGGCAGCACCGGCGAGCGCATCACCGCAGAACTGCGCACCCGCCTCTACCAGCACCTGCAGGCGCTGCCGGTAGGGTACTACCAGCAGCGCCGCGGCGGCGACACCCTCACCCTGCTCAGCACCGACGCCGCGATTATCAGCAGTTTCGTTACCGACACCCTGGTGCAGCTGTTGCCCGCCCTGGTCACCTTCGGCGGAGCATTCGTGATGATGGCCTGGCTGGACTGGTCCATCGCCGTGCTGGCAGTGGTGTTTCTACCCGCCTATTTCGTCGCCATGAAGGTGGTAGGGCGGCGACTGCGGCCCCTGTCGCGGGCCTGGGTGGACGCCAACAGCCAACTGGTGTCCGTGGTGGAGGAGAACCTGGGCATGCTGCCGGCCATCAAGGCCTTCACCCGGGAGAGGCATGAGCAGGGCCGCTTCGACGAGGCCAACCAACGGCTATTTTCCCTGTCACAGCAGCAGTGGCGAATCGAGGCGGCGCTGTCGCCACTGGTAAGCCTGCTGGGTGGCGTGGGCGTAGTGGCGCTGCTGTGGCTGGGCACCAGGCATATCGAGAGCGGCCAGTTGGCCCCGGCCGATCTGGTGACGCTGCTGCTTTATGCCGTGTTGCTGATGAACCCCCTGGGAACGCTGGCCAATGTGTATGGCCAGGTACAGCGCACCCGCGGCAGCGCAGAGCGCATCGTGGAATTTCTGGATGAGCAACCGGAGCCCGCGGACGAGGGTGACATCGAGCTCGCCAACGTAACAGGCCGTATCGAATTCAGGAAGGTGAGCTTCGGCTACCCCAACCGGCCACTGGTGCTGAAGGACTTCAACCTGGACATTCCCGCCGGCCAGAC
>JAHEBL010000209.1:0-1839 GCA_024642265.1 Haliea sp.
GGATTTTTCCGCCGCACCGATCACGCAGGACAGCACACCGGCCACCGCGATCGGCGGTTTGTCGGCCAGCTCCCGGGCCAGATCCATGGCCGCTTTCTTCAGTTCGTCCAGCGGGTGAATCGATTGCACCAGGCCCATAGAGAGCGCTTCGGGGCCATCGATCTTGCGTGCGCGCAGGATCATGTCCAGCGCCCGGTCGCGGCCGACGCAGCGGGTGAGTCGAGCCGAACCGCCCCAGGCGGGCACGGTGCCCAGCTCCAGCTCCGGCAGGCCGATACTGGCGCCGCTGTCGGCGGCCAGACGGAAATGGCAGGCCAGTGGCAGCTCCAGCCCTCCCCCCAGGCAGTTGCCGTAGAGGGTGGCGATGGACGGCTTGGGCATGTCCTCGATGATTCCCAGCACCCGGCGACGCTGGTCCAGCACCGCGTCCAGCCCGCCGCGGGTACCGCCCTCGCGCACCAGCTGCTTGAGATCCATGCCGACGGAGAAATTCTCCAGGCCGTCGGCTGTAAACACCAGCACCCGCACCTGCGGATCCGCGGCGGCCTGCACCACCGCCTGTTCCAGCGCATCCATGTAGGCAAAGGTCATCCTGTTCCAGGGCGCATCGGTATTGGTGAGCACAAGCACGCCGTTATCATTTTCAATGCGCAGCGGACTGGGGATATTCATAGTGGCCTCCGGGGCATGTCAAAGAGCCATCGGCTCGATGGCGGTACTTTTAGGGTCAATCAGTATCTTGGCATGGGATTCCGCATTTGCCAGGACTGAGAAGGCATTGTCCACACCGGCCAGACCCACCACGCCGGTGAGCAGCGGCGCGCAGTTCAATTTGCCGTCGGCGATCATGTGCAGGCTGTCGCGGTATTCCAGCGGGGTGTGGTTGATCACAAAACGCAGGTCGATCTCCTTCATTACCGCCAGCGCCGGTTCGAAACGATCCACCTGCATGCAAACACCGACCACCACCACCCGTGACATCAGTGGCGCGCCGTCGACAAGCTGCTGAATTACCCCCGGTACGCCCACACATTCGAAGATCACCGGTCGCGCCAGCGCCCCGCCCACTTTTTCGGCGACACGCCAGACCTGCCACCAGGGCAGCGGCAACTTGTTTATCTTCTCCCGGGTGCCCAATGCGAACTCCATCAGCTGGGGCATACCCATGAAAAATCCGAACTCCTCCCAGTTGGCAAAGGGCGAGTTTACCGCCGGGTCGATGACCACATCTGCGCCGCAGTCCTCGGCCAGTTTGCGCCGGGTAGAGGAAAAATCGCTGGCCACCACCGTGCGCACACCGCGCGCCTTCAGGCTGCAGATGACCGCCAGGCCCACCGGGCCGCAGCCGATGACGATGGCCACATCCTTTTTTGTGATGTCACTGCGCTGCACCGCGTGCCAGCCCACCGCCATGGGTTCGGTGAGCGCCGCCATATCTGCAGACAGGCCATTGGGCACGGGCTCCAGCACCGACTCCTGCAACAGCATGCGCTCGGCGTAGGCGCCGGTGACGTTCCTGGACAGACCGGGATTTTCTACACCCCTGTTCGTGCGTAGCATGGGTTGGGCCACGATGCGGGTGCCGGGCTTCAGCTTGCGGGTACAAGCGGGGCCGTAATCGAGAACCTCGCAACAGAATTCGTGGCCGAACACGATGGGGTCGGCACTGGTCGGAAACTGTTCGCCACTGCCCAGCCGACCAGCCAGCGCCTTCATGTGATCGCAATTGTGACGCAGGTGCAGGTCGGAGCCGCAAATGCCACAGCGCAACACTTCCACCAGCACCTGGCCGGGGCCGGGCTCGGGTTCGGGCAGCTCTTCCACTGTGAGTTTCTCGTT
>JAHEBL010000209.1:1939-3199 GCA_024642265.1 Haliea sp.
TATCCCGCCTTGCGTGAAAAGTCGATCGTAACCGCACGGATGAGCTTTAGGGAAAGGCGGCGCACCTGGTACACGAGTGCCGACTTGGGGCCGGTCAGCACGATATCACGATCCTTTTTGACCGCCTGCACCATATCCGCGGCCACCACCTCGGGCTTACAGCCCTCTTTCTGGTAGTACTCGCGCATCGTCTCCAGCGTGCTGTCAGGCACACTGGGCGCCACGCCCAGCGCGCTGCGCACGATATTCGTATTGATCACGCCGGGACACACCGTGCTGATATGCACGTTGCTGTCCGCCAGTTCCATCTTGAGGCCCTCGGTCCAGATACTGACCGCACCCTTGGAGGCGGCGTAGGCGCCCATGGAGGGCGAGGGAAAGTTGCCCGCGGACGAGGACACATTGAGAAGGTTTCTGGGCCCCCCCGCCGCTATCATCATCGGCAGGAAGAAGTAACAGCCGTGCACCACGCCCATCACGTTGACTTTGAGGATGCGCTGCCAGTGGTCAAGGTCGCTCTGCAGGAACAGGCCCAGGTAGCCGATGCCCGCGTTATTGATCACCACGTGGGGGGCGCCGAAGCGCTCTCCCACCGCCTCGGAGAAGGCCTTCATCGCCGCCTCGTCGGAGACATCCACGGCGTAGGCCATGCAGGCCACCCCCAACGCCTCGATCTCTTTGCTGACGGGCTCCAATGCACCCTCGTGCAGATCCGCCGCCACGATAGTGGCGCCCTCGCGGGCGAAGGCCAGCGCCGTGGCCCGGCCGATACCCGAGGCCGCGCCAGTTACCACGACAATCTTATCCCTTAAATCTTTAATAGCCATGATTCATTCCAGTTCAGTTTGTGTAACCCACGCCGTTGCGGCGGCGCCGCGGTTCGGCGTAAGGCTTGAGGCCCTGCTCGAGCATCTTGTCGAGCATCTTTTGCATCACCGGACGCAGCACCGCCCCCAGCAATGGATAGCGGCTGCGAAAGCGGATCGACCAACGCACTTCGCAGCCACCATTGACAGGCTCCAGCCTGATCTCGCCCTGGTGATAGATGACAGGGCCACCCTGAATCACCCGGTAGCGGATGCAGCGGCCCGGCTCGACCCCGGTTATCTGTTCTATTATTTTGCCCGGTTTGCCCTGCATCAATCGCTCCGAGCCAACCCCGTCTGGTTCGGTAAAGCCGTCCCGGATGCGAAGTACGGAATCGAACCCACACCACTCGGACATCGAATTCTGGTCGCTCAGGATTGTCCACACATGGTC
>JAHEBL010000108.1 GCA_024642265.1 Haliea sp.
GTCATCCGGATCGAAGCTCTGGTCCGGATCCTGTTCGACGTTGTCGCTGGTCACGATCGCCGCCAGCAGTCCTATGGGGAACGCTGTGTAGTTACCGCTGTAGCCGAAGGCCACGTCAAAGCTGGCAGAGCCAGACTCACCGCTTCCGGTGACCGCCACCGGGCCGCTGAACAGTGCACCGCTCACTACGATCGGGCTGTAGACATCGTAGTGACCCGTGGTGTCGCTCCAGGTGAGTGAGCCGAAACGCCACTCGCCTGCGGGAGCGCCGACGCTGGTAACTGTGACCTCGTAGGTAGCGGACTGTCCGGGCTTGAGGCGCAAGGAGGAGGGGGACACCGTTACGTCATATCCGGCAGGGTTGTTTACCGAGACGTTATAGGTGCGCCAACCCTTATCATTGGCCACGCTTGTCACCGTACGCGCCACTGTGCGGGAACCCGGAATGTTCGCCAGGCCAATAGAGGGGTAGTTGAGGTTATAGGCCTCGCTGGGCACGCCGATACTTTCCAGGAAAATACAGGAACCGGGCGAAAAAATGCCCCAGTTCTGGCCGCAGGAAAAGGCAGCGTATTCGAACAGGCCCGCATCGTATGCGAGGCCCGGCTGGAAGACTGACCCCTTCTGCGCCTTCTTACCCAGGTCCATGTGCCCCGAACCCATGCCGAACGGATCGGCCGGGCTGCTGCGGTCATTATCCACCACGCTCTGGTAGCTGGTAGTCATAAGGGCGGACTTTGCCATGGCCGGCGTCCAGTCCGGGTGCGCCTGCTTCAGCAGTGCGAACGCGCCAGCCACGTGCGGGCTGGACATTGACGTGCCGCCTATCGCCTGGAACAGCTCACCCTGAACCCCGCCGATGGGAAAGGGCGAATTGCCAGCGAGTACCTGGAAGCCCGGGCCGGTGATGTCCGGCTTGATGATGTCCGGCGCGACCGGGTTCGGGCCGCGCGAGCTGAAGATTGTCATCGACGGGGCGGATTCCCACACACCAACCTGTTCGCCAACGATGGCTGCTGTCGGGCTCGCACTCGCGGCAATGTGCGCCTTGATGGCCAGTCCGGGGGTGTTGTCGATATGTACCGCCGGGGTCGAATGGTTGTCGGGGGAGAGGTTATCATCGTCACTGTTGTTATAGAGGATGGTGCCGACGCCGCCGGCCTGGTAGACCGCCAGGCTTTTGTCCGCCCTGGCGATGGCGCCGCGGCGACAAAGGACGACCTTGCCGGCAACCACATCAGGGTCGAGGGTGCCCGGAATACACAGGTCGCCGCCGGCAGATTCGGCGTCCACCAGCGCCGCTGCAGCGAGCCCCTGGGTCAAAGACGCGCCGGCAAACTCGGAACCGTCATCCAGTACCACGGTGCCCTGGAAAAAACGGGGCTGGGTGCTTGCCCCGACCGTTGTCATCCAGGGCATGGTGCCCGGGTTACCCAGGGTTTCCGGGTCGGGACCGGAGTTGCCCGCTGAGGTGGCCACGAAGACTCCCGCGGCTTCGGCGAACAAAAAAGCGATCTCGTCGCCGCCGGGAGCACCGGCACCGCCGCCGATGGAGTAGTTGATTACATCCACGCCATCTTCTACCGCCTGGTCGATGGCAGCTGCCAGGTCGGAAGTGAAGCCACCGAGGGTACCCAGCCCTTTGTAGGCGATGATCTGGGCGCGAGGGGCTATCCCGGAGACCACGCCTCGTGGAATGCCACTCACGTTGGCCGCGACACCGGCATTGCCCGCAGCCGTCGACGCAGTGTGGGTGCCGTGACCATCATCGTCCCTGGCTGAATCGAATTCATCCGGCTCGGCGCCAATAATTGCGCGATAGGTGTCGATCATCTGCCGTGCACCAATCAACTTGTTATTGCAACTGAAGGGCGCATCATTCGGGTTGTGGGCGGTATTGCCGAACTCACAATTCGGCCTGCTATTATCCAGCACAGGTGCGTCGGGCAGGCTGCCATCATCGGCAAACGAGGGATGCTCGGGCCAGATACCGGAGTCGATAACACCGACTATGACCCCTTCACCGGTGAGACCGGTCTGCCAGGCACTGGCGGGCTCTGCCAGTCCGAGAAAGGCCGGGCTGCTGTCCGTATCAGGCTGGCGCCACTGGTCTTCCAGCACCTTCTTGACCCCTTTCATTCTGACCAACTGTTCCCGTTGAGATTCTGTCAGGATGGCGGAGAAACCGTTGAGGGCAGCGGTATAGGAATTGGTTCGATTACTTTTTGATACTCCCGCGCTAATCAGTGCCTTATCCTGACTTGCTTCCAGGTGTGCCTTATATTTTTTTGCCGCCTGGCTGTTGGGGTTGAACTTCTTGCCCTTTGCCGGTTTCGTCGCGGCAAGACCCTTTATGTCACCCTCATAGGCGGTCAGCGGCATGCTCTCCATGACCACAATATAGCTTTTTGCTCCGTTCGCAATAATTGGTGGAGAGGATAGCTTCTGCTCTTCGTTATCGGCACCAGCTGCGCTACCCCAGCCGCAGATCGTGGCAGCCGTAAGGGCCAACGCAGCTATGAGCTGTGTCGGGCGACGTCTGTCTTCGACTATTATTTGCATAATTTCTTCCTCAGAAAGAAGCGATTACGGTAAACAACCGACCACCTTGCCGGGTGTTGAACGCGTGCCTCTGCCATAGTAAGTGGGCAACAGTCGCCCACGGCAGGCAAAGATCTGGCCTGACAACGTTTATTTATTTGCTAATGTTGACTTAATATAGGTGCTGATAATGTGCGGGAAAAACCCGTACCCATTGATATAGTTTGCAGTATGGGTTACGTCAAGCGTTTGCTCAAAAGTTTTACGGGCGCATGGCCCTGGTTTCCGTTGCACCGACGGGGAGGCCGACTCATACTGCGACGCATATGTCATATCAGCAACAGTCCATCGTTGTATTTCCTGCAAGGGCAAACCCGGTCCACCTGGCTGTGTCTTGCGCTATGTCTTTCGCTATGTCGTTCGCTCTTGTATTTGGTGATGCAGCGCAGGCGACGGAGGTGGTGAGCCGGATGCGGAATAATCCACTGATACAGCAAGCGATTCTCGATCTGGCTAAACGAGAGTTGGTTTCACCCGATGAAATAGAGCTCGAAAGCTTCGAAGAGGTCGTCTGGCCTGATACGGGAATGGGCTGTCCACTTCCCGACATGCAATACAAGCAGGTACCACAAGATGGCGCCCGTATTGTTTTGCGGGTAAAGGGCGAAGTTCGTGAGTACCACAGTGGGGGCAACCGGCCTCCCTTTCTATGCGCGCCTGCTACCGCGCGCCTAATACCGCGGAGAGTTCCCGTCGAAAATAAGTAATCTCTCGGGTGGCGCCCTGGACTTTGGTGCTAAGAGTGGCTGGCGTTGGGTTTCCTGTTCCTTCCTGCGCAGGTGATTCAGGATGCGGTCGATAATGCCCTGGGCTTCGATGCAAGCGGTTACCCTGACACCGCCACGCACCGGTTACAGACCTCGATGCCTATTGAGCATACGTTTCAATCGCTATGCCGGGGTCATACCCAAAGCACTCGCTGCGCTCGCGGGGCATGCTCTTGCTGCACATCAATATTCGGGTGAGAGTCCAGCCAAGGGACAGCTTCTTCGCGCTGGATGACGGAACTGGCGTTACGCAGCCACGTATTTAGATCGTCCGCCAGTAATCGCACCTTCACATCCCGGTCTGTGCGGTCGAGGAGGGGGGCAGCAATCAATCGTCCCGCGGTGTCTCCCAACCAGATGTACTACTGGACATCAATTTAATGCTGCGCAGAGTGTCTGCTCAATACCGCCGAAGTGGCCTGCTTTGACTTCTGTCAGCGGGGTTGGGGCCGGTACAACGGCAATCGTCCAGCGGAGATAGACGGGTGCTACCTGGAATCATTAAACGGGGTGATCGATATCTACTGACTTTGTTGATTCACGGGGCAGGGCAATACTGACTCGCTATAGAGACTTGGACAACGACTGTGTACGTTGTGTTGGCAGAAGGAAGGCGACGCTGAGTCATGACAAACCGGCTGTCGCATTGGCCAACAAAATGGCGCAGATAATTTGGTCGATGTTGAGTACGGGAAGGGAATTTGACCATGCGGCGCATCCAGCCGCTGCCTGATACTCAATATCGGTCAGCTTTTTCCAAGAGCGGGGAATAATCGCGAGTTTGCCGTTGTTGATCTGAATGATGGAGAACAGGCCATACTGGCTCCTTTAGAACCTGAAAGTTGTCACGGCCCCCGCAGGTCGAACTGATGATGTGGGCGCGCGGATTTACATCAGGGCACAAGCCTGGCTTGACTGCCAAATATATGACTGCAACTGGGACCTGTGACATCCCTCAGAAATCAACTTGCAAACGGGGATGGTTCATTTATGACCGCCTGGTAACGTACCGGAAGGTCGATTGGTGGCCAGGTGCCAAGTATAAATGGGGTCTGTCCCCCATTATTCGATAGGCTCTTGTGACTTCGCGCTATTCAGCGATAATGGCCCATAAATCAAATTCAGTGCAGGTGAAATGATGTATTGTCGATTCAAGCAGCGCAAAGTGCCGGGGTTTGCCCGGGTGCGCACTTGTCCCTGCGAATTATGAGTGTATACCGGCCGGGACGGCAACAGGGCCAGTCAACGCCGCAGGCGGTGGTGTTGCTGTTTCTTATCCTCGCCATCTCCTGGGTTCTCTGGTCAGGCTTGTACAAGCCGCTGATACTGGGATTGGGGGCATTTTCCTGTGTGCTTTCTGTCATTCTGGCGCAGCGCATGGGGTTTTTTCGTCACCAGGCCGTGCTGAAGGTCTTGCCCGGCCTCCCTGCTTACTGGTGGTGGTTGTTGCGCGAAATTGTTGTCTCCAGTATCGATGTGGCTAAATTGATCCTCAAACCGTCCCTGCCCATAAGCCCGCTGGTGGTCGAGCTGGAAGCACAAACACAGAGCGATGTAGCCCGGGTTATTCTTGCCAACTCGATCACGCTCTCTCCCGGGACAGTGACCCTGGATATGCACGAGGGCAGGTTGCTCGTGCATTGCCTGACAAGCGAGTCCGCCCGGGCTCTACAACAGGGCGAGGCCGACCGGCGCACCGCGGAACTGGGGTTGGGTTGAGCATGTATATTGTGGTTTCAATCGCTATCTTGATCACCATGGTGCTCGCCCTTGTCAGGGCGCTGCTTGGTCCCAGCGTCTACGACAGGGTGCTGGCCGTGAATGTGTTTGGCACAAAAACTGTGCTGTTGCTGGCAGTGATAGCCTTTCTTTACGGGCGGCCCGATTTTCTCGATCTGGCTCTGGCCTATGCCCTCATTAACATGGTCGGCATTCTGGCGGTGCTGGAGTTTTTCCAGAATCGCTCACGATTTTCCGAGAGTTCTGACAGTGATTGATGTCACTATCGACATTGTGAGCTGGGTCTTCCTCACATTCGGCGGTGCCTGCGTATTGATCGGCGGCATCGGAGGGTTGCGGCTACCAGACTTCTATACGCGCATTCACGCTGCCAGTCTTACGGATACGATGGCAACCATTCTGATTTTTGTTGGCATGATGCTGCAGGCCGGACTTTCTCTGGCAACCTTGAAGCTGGCGGCTATTATGCTGTTCCTGCTGCTCACAGGCCCAACGGCTACCTATGCACTGGCCAACGCCGCGTTGTTGTCTGGTCTCAGGCCCGATGCCGATACCATGGATGGCAAAAAAACAGGGAGTGCCGGCGGATGATCTTCGTGTTCGCGCTGTTTTTGCTCACCCTGCTGGTGATCACCGCTATCGCCATTGTCCGCACCGAAAACCTGTTTGTTTCTGTGATGCTGACATCTATTTTCAGCCTGTTGATGGCTGCCAATTTTTTTATTCTCGACGCCGCCGATGTGGCGCTGACCGAGGCAGCAGTGGGAGCGGGGATTACCACCGTTATTTTCCTCAGTGCACTGGCCCTTACCGCGGAGCGGGAAAAGCGGCGGGCTGGCGGGCAGCTGATCGCGCTGGGTGCGGTCGGCATACTGGCGGCATTGATCATCTACGCCACCTTCGACAAACCCCGCCTGGGTGATCCCGAGGCGCCGGTCCATCAGCACGTTGCGCCCTGGTACCTGGAGAAGACACCGGAGTACATCGATATTCCCAATGTGGTCACCGCGATCCTCAGTAGTTATCGCGGCTACGATACGCTGGGAGAGGTATTCGTAGTGTTTACAGCGTGCATAGGGGTTTTGTTCATTCTCGGGGTCAGGCCCCCGGAGCAAACCGCCACCCGCAGCGCTGAGAGCGGGGGCCTGCGCCACCACCTGATACCCCAGGTGGTGGGTAGATTACTGGTACCTTTTATCGTGCTGTTTGGTCTCTACACGCAATTTCACGGCGAGTACGGGCCCGGGGGCGGCTTCCAGGCCGGCGCTATTATTGCAACCGGGGTGATTCTGTACGCCTTGCTGGAAGGTGAGGGCGAGGCGCTGCGCGCAGTACCACGCTCTGTGCTGCTGGGCCTGGTGGTGGGCGGTGCATTACTTTATGGGGCGGTAGGAGTCGTGTGCATGTTAATGGGCGGGGCGTTCCTGGATTATTCGGTGTTGTCTGCGGATCCGGTGTGGGGTCAGCAGCTGGGTATTATCATCATTGAGGCCGGCGTGGGTATGGCTGTGTGTGGCGCATTACTGTCTATTTTTCACGCCTTTGCAGCACGCGGTACCCAGCCATGAAATTACTGGAGCTGCTGGGGTACTACAATTATTGGGTCTTTGCCATCACTCTGATGATTGGCTTGTACGCGGTGATCAGCAAAGCCAACCTTATAAAAAAGCTCATCGGCCTTTCGATATTTCAATCGGCAGTGTTCCTTATGTATATCACCATGGACAAGGTAGAAGGCGGTACCGCGCCCATTATTCAGGCCGGCGTGGAAGGCCAGATTTACTCTAATCCCCTGCCGCAGGTACTTATACTTACGGCTATTGTGGTGGGTGTATCCACTCTCGCACTCGGTCTTGCCATCGTGGTTCGAATCAATGAGCGCTACGGCACGATTGAAGAGCACGAGATTCTGGACGCCGACTGATTACCATGGATCTTCTCTCACATTTGCCGGCATTACAGGTCGTCGTACCGATGCTGTCGGCGCCACTGATTATCCTGCTGCAGCCCCGGGGGCTGGCCTGGGCCGGTGCCACCGCCGCTGCCCTGGCAAGCTTTGCCATTGCTGTGGCGTTGACTATTGCGGTACTGGATGGCCAGACCCAGGTCTATGCCATGGGGGGCTGGCCGGCGCCCTATGGCATTGAGCTGGCGGTGGATCAGTTCAGCGCACTGGTGTTGCTGGTGGTAACCGGGGCGGGGGCAGGCGCCTTGCTCGCAGCCAGGTCCAGTATCGACCAGCAAATAGAGCCCGAGCGTCAGCCTCTGTTTTACTCAGCCTGGTTGCTGGGCCTGGCAGGGCTGGCGGGTATCGTCGTGGCTGCAGACGCGTTTAATATCTTTGTCTTCATGGAAATATCCTCGCTGTCCAGTTACGTGTTGATTGCAGGCGGGCCCGATCGTCGCGCCTTACCAGCGGTTTTCAAGTACCTGATCATGGGCACTATCGGCGCCACGTTCTACCTGATTGGCGTCGGCCTGATCTATATGATGACAGGTACGCTCAATCTGGCAGACATGGAAGCAAGGCTGGGCGATGTCACCGAGCTCAACCCGATACTGGTCGCGGCAGGATTTATCACCATTGGGCTGGCGCTTAAGGCCGCTGTATTTCCCCTGCATGTCTGGTTGCCGAATGCCTATACCCACTCACCTCACATGATCACCGTATTCCTGGCGGCCTGTGCCACCAAAGTGGCGATCTATGTATTGATCCGTTTTGATTACATGGTGTTCCAGTCCAAGCTGGATGACCACGCCACGCAATTTGCGCAGTTTTTGATGCCGCTTGCAATCCTGGGAATTCTTGTGGCTTCAGCGGTTGCCATGTTCGAGGGGCATTTGAAACGATTGCTGGCAACCTCCTCGGTCGCACAAATTGCTTACATAATATTGGGCGCCAGCTTTGTCAGTGAGTCGGGCCTTGCCGCAAGCGCCATGCATATATTCAACCATGCTCTTGCCAAGGGCGGCTTGTTTCTTGCGGTTGCCTGCCTGGCCTATCACTACCGCGATCTGCGTCTGGACCAACTCGGCGGCGCGGCGGCGCGAATGCCTTTTACCAGTGCGGCGCTGGTAGTGTGCGGATTCAGCCTGATCGGTATCCCGGGCACAGCGGGCTTCATCAGCAAGTGGCTGCTGATTACTGCCGCGCTGGAAAGCGGGCCCCTGGGCTGGATCCTGGTGGCGGTTATTCTGGTAAGTTCGTTGATGGCGGTGGTTTACATATGGCGGATTGTTGAGACGCTGTACTTCAGTGACAGCGCAAAGGGAGACATCGCGGTGGCTGAGGCACCGTACCCAATGGTGCTGGTTACCTGGCTGGTGGCACTGCTTAACATAGGCTTCGGTCTCTTTCCCACCATGCCACTCACGCTGGCAAATGCGTCTGCGGCATTGCTGATGGGGTACTCAGGGTGACCCCTGAATCGACTATTCTGGCGGCGATCTGCCTGCCCCTTGCCGGCGCCCTGGCTATTGGCCTTGCGGGGCGCGTCAGCCCCAATTTGCGAGAGTTCGTCACCATGGCCACAGCCGGGTGCCTGGCCTGGCTCGTTTGGAGCCTGCTGCCCTTATTGATGGCTGGCGGTCGTCCGGGTGTGGCGGTCGGCGAGCTTATGCCGGGCCTGGGCATTGCCTTTGAGGTGGAACCGCTGGGTATGCTTTTTGCAGCGCTGGCCTCCGGGCTCTGGATAGTCAATTCGATCTATTCCATCGGTTATATGCGCGGCAACAAGGAGAAGAACCAGACCCGGTTTTTTGTCTGTTTTGCGCTCGCGCTCTCCGCCACCATGGGCGTGGCTTTCGCCGGTAATCTGTTCACGCTGTTTCTGTTTTATGAATTGCTGACGCTATCGACTTACCCGCTGGTGTCTCACAAGGGCGACGCGGCCACGGTGCGCTCCGCGCGTGTGTATCTCGGCGTATTGCTGACCACGTCGATTGGCCTTTTTCTGCCGGCTATCATCTGGACATATACCGTTGCAGGAACCGGGGACTTTGTCCTCGGGGGGGTGCTGGCGGGCAAATTGGGCGATCCTGAGGTGGGATTGCTGCTGGCCCTGTTTGTGTTCGGCATCGGTAAAGCCGCGGTAATGCCCGTACACCGTTGGCTGCCGGCTGCGATGGTGGCTCCCACCCCTGTCAGTGCCTTACTGCATGCTGTGGCCGTGGTAAAAGCGGGTGTATTTGCGATAACCAAGATTATCGCCTATGTGTTCGGCATAGATTTCCTGTTTGACTCGCCAAGCTCTGGCTGGCTGTTGTATGTCGCGGTATTCACGATTGTCACAGCGAGTCTGGTGGCCCTGCGGCAGACCAATATAAAACGTCTGCTTGCCTACTCCACAATTGCCCAGCTCTCCTACGTGGTGATGGCGGCGGCGATACTCAAGCCAATGGCTGAGGTGGGTGCTGCAATCCACATCGTGGCGCATGCATTTGGCAAGATAACCCTGTTCTTTGCCGCCGGGGCTATCTATGTGGCATCCAAAAAGACCGAGATATATCAGCTCAAAGGCATCGGCCGACGTATGCCCTGGACCATGGCGGCGTTTTCCATCGGCGCGCTGAGTATGATTGGCGTGCCGCCCACAGCCGGGTTTGTTTCCAAGTGGTATATTCTGGCTGGTGCTTTCGAAGCCAACAACCTGGTGGCGGTATTTACCATCATCGCCAGTACCGTTCTCAATGCTGCCTACTTCCTGCCGATTTTGTATATGGCCTGGTTCGCGCGCGAGGAGAGTGGAGGCGCTGAGCACGGGGAGGCGCCATTCGCAGCAGTGCTGGCCTTGACTATCACGGCTTTACTGACACTGGCGTTCTTCCTGTTCAACGGGTCGGTTATTGAGCTGGAAAGCCAGGTCGTGAGAGGGCTTGACTGATGACGGACAAAGACGAGTCGCTGCACTGGCTGGTACGTCCCGCTACCATACGCAAGCTCTGGTATGGGTTCAGCGCCGTGCTGGTCGTGGTCGTGCTGGCGCAAGTGGTCATACCTGTAAAAGGGTATTTCGGCCTTGACGGCTGGTTCGGCTTTGGCGCCGTGTACGGCTTTCTGTCCTGTCTGTTAATGGTTCTGGTGGCCAAGCTGCTGGGAATTTTCCTCAAGCGACCGCAGGAATATTTCCGCGATCCCGGCGATATCGAGGATTCCGGCAAGCTCGAGGGCAGGGCGCAGGAGGACAGCGATGGGGCTTGAGATGCTCTCACCCGCGCTTATCCTGTTGCTGGCTGCCGTGCTGATCGGTGTATGCCGGGGTCGCGCGCGCACCGCGGTGGTGCTGATAGCACCATTGCTCACACTGTGGGCCGTGTGGCAGATTCCAGATGGCGTGCACGGCACGGTCAAGTTCCTCTCGTACTATATCGAGCCCGTTGAGGGGAGTCCTTTAAGACGCTTGTTCGCCACGATTTTCGCCATCATGGTGTTCGTGGGCGGGCTGTATGCCTATCGGGTTGCGCGCTGGTATGAACTTTCCGCAGCCTATGCATATGCCGCCGGGGCGGTCGGTGTATGTTTTGCGGGCGATCTCATCACGCTGTTTCTGTACTGGGAACTCATGGCCCTGTTTTCGACGATCGTGGTCTGGTGTGGCGGTACGCCAGGAGCGCGAGCAGCTGGCATTCGCTACGCAATAATGCACCTGCTGGGAGGCGTGGTGCTCAAGGTCGGCATCGAAGGCGTGGTAGTGGGTACAGGCTCTATCCAGATCAGCCCTATGCTCGCAAACGATTTCAGCAGCTGGATGATCCTGATAGGCATTCTGATCAACGCCGCTGCTCCTCCGGTTTCCGCCTGGCTGTCCGACGCCTATCCGGAAGCAAGTCCCACCGGTTCAGTGTTCCTGTCTGCGTTCACTACCAAAACCGCTGTGCTGGCTCTGATACTGCTGTTCCCCGGCGAACCCGTGTTGATCGGGGTCGGCCTGTTCATGGTGATGTACGGGATTATCTACGCGCTATTGGAAAACGATGTAAGGCGCATTCTTGCCTACTCCATCGTGAACCAGGTGGGTTTTATGGTGTGCGCCGTGGGCATCGGCACCCAGATGGCGCTGAACGGCGCGGCGGCGCACGCTTTTGCGCATATCATTTACAAGGCACTGCTGTTTATGAGCGCTGGAGTGGTGATCTACCGCACCGGTAAAAACAAGTGCACTGAACTGGGCGGCCTGTTTCGCACCATGCCGGTTACAGCCGTTTGTGGCATTGTTGGCGCACTGGCGATTTCGAGTTTTCCGCTGACTTCAGGTTTTGTCACCAAGAGCCTGATTTCGCAGGCCGCGATTGATGAGAACCTGGTGTGGGTATACATGTTACTGACAGCAGCGTCCGCCGGTGTTTTCCTGCACGCCGGGATCAAGTTCCCATGGTTCGTATTTTTCCAACGCGACTCAGGGTTGCGCCCCAAGGATGCGCCCTGGAATATGGGGCTGGCCATGGCTATATTTGCAGCATCGTGCATCCTGCTGGGAGTGTTCCCCGAGTTGCTCTATCCGCTGCTGCCTTATGCGGTGGAATATCAGCCCTACACAGCGGGCAAGGTACTGTTCTACCTGCAGCTGTTGTTGTTTTCCGGCCTGGCGTTCTTTGTTTTGCTGCCGTTGATGAAGCGCACAGAGACCATAAGCCTCGACACGGACTGGCTGTGGCGGCGCGCAGCTCCAGCTGTAATCAGTTTGGTAGAGCAGGCATTGCATTGGTTGGACGGTGCCCGGCAGCGTGGCCTGGAAAAATGTCAACGCTTCTTCAAAAATATCGCCGTGCGTTATCTTGGTCAGCCGCACACGGCAGATAGCGAGGAGGAGGGGCTGTTTGCCCGCTCCTGGCTTATCGGCACGACAGCCCTGTGGATTGCGGG
>JAHEBL010000019.1 GCA_024642265.1 Haliea sp.
TCCTCATACACCGGTTGCAGGTTGGCGTAGTCCTCGGCGTCGATCGGGTTGGGTACAGGTTTGCCTTCCTTGCAGGTGTAGCCAACGCAGATGCGGATCGTCTCCAGCCCGTCGAGTACGTCGAGTTTGGTCAGGCAAATGCCGCTCACCGAATTGATATTGACGGCGGTGCGCAGCGCCATGGCATCGAACCAGCCGCAGCGGCGCGCCCGGCCCGTGGTGGCGCCGAATTCATGGCCACGGTCCGCCAGGTGCTTGCCAGTATCGTCGAACAGTTCCGTCGGGAACGGCCCTGACCCCACCCGGGTGGTGTAGGCCTTGGTGATACCCAGCACATAGTCGAGATACAGCGGGCCGAAGCCTGAACCGGTGGCGGTACCGCCGGCAGTAGTGTTGGAACTGGTCACGAAGGGGTAGGTACCGTGGTCGATATCCAGCAGGGAACCCTGGGCACCCTCGAACATGATGTTGGCCCCGGCCCGGCGCCGCTCGTGCAACTGACTGGTCACGTCCGCCATCATGGGCAGCAGCTCCGGCGCCATCGCCAGGGTATCGGCCAGTACGGTGGCGTAATCCAGTGGCTCCACCTGGTAGTAATGCTCCAGGGCGAAGTTGTGGTACTCCATCACTTCCTTCAGCTTGCGCGCAAAACGATGTTCGTCCTGCAGGTCGCCCAGGCGCAGGCCGCGCCGTGCCGCCTTGTCTTCATAGGCGGGGCCGATGCCCCGACCGGTGGTACCGATCTTTTCGTAGCCACGCTTGGCCTCGCGCGCCTGGTCCAGCGCCACGTGGTAGGGCAATATCAGCGGGCACGCGGGGGAAATTTTCAGGCGCTCGCGAACAGGGACGCCCTTGCCTTCCAGCTCAGCCATTTCCTTGAGCAGGGCTTCAGGGGACAGGACCACGCCATTGCCGATATAGCACTGCACCTGCGGCCGCAAAATACCCGAGGGAATCAGGTGCAGCACGGTTTTGTGCCCATCGATCACCAGGGTATGCCCCGCGTTGTGCCCGCCCTGAAAGCGCACCACGGCATCCGCCTGGTCCGTCAACAGGTCTACTATCTTCCCCTTGCCCTCATCTCCCCACTGGGTGCCGAGGACTACTACGTTTTTGCTCATTGCTTGGTAACTCGCAAGTTCTGGTCAATATTCAATGGCTTGCACCCGCCACTCACCATCCTGCTCAAGCAGCTGGCGGTCACAGCGCGGGTCCGGGTCGGTGGACAGGCAGTTAATCACGACTTCACCCGCCTCCCTGAGTGCGTTTACGGCGGCTGCCAGTGCGGGATCATCGGAGTCGGGCATACTGATAGCGCCCCGGGGCTCCTCGTCCATAGGCACCAGGGCCAGCAGGGCTTTCAGGTCGGTGGCAAAGCCGGTCGCGGGTCGGGCACGACCAAATACCGCACCCACATTGTCGTAGCGCCCGCCGTTGGCCAGGGCTTCCCCATGACCAGGCACGTAGGCGGCAAATACTATACCGGTGTGGTAGTGGTAACCGCGCAGCTCCGCGAGGTCAAAATAGATATCCAGGCCGGGACGCTGGCGCAGGATAACGGTGGCAACCTCCTGCAAAGCATCCACGGCGGCCACGGCGCCGGGGGCGCGATCGGCAAACAGTTCGCGGGCGTTTGCCAGCACCGAGTCGTCACCGTGCAGGTCTACCAGGGCGATGATCAATTCAGCCGCACCGGGATCGACTCCCGCCAGGGCGATGTGAAGGTCGGGTACCGATTTGCGCTGCAGGGCATCAAATACTGTCTGCTCCTGCTCCGCATTCAGCCCGGCGCTGGCAAGCACCGCCTGGTATACGCCGACATGCCCGAGGTCCAGGGTAATCGCCACGCCCGGGCTGGACGCATTGATGCCCGCAACCTCAAGCGTCGCCAGCATCAGCCGCACAATTTCCACATCAGCCGCCAGGCTGTTGTCGCCGTATAGTTCCGCTCCCAGCTGGATGGGGGAGCGCGATGCCAGCAGGGATTTGGGACGCGTATGCAGGGTGGAACCGGCATAACACAGGCGGGTGACGCCCGGCTGGGCAAGGCTGTGCGCGTCGATGCGAGCGACCTGCGGGGTGATATCAGCACGTACACCCATGGTGCGGCCGCTGAGCTGGTCAGTGAGCTTGAAAGTGAGCATGTCCAGGTCTCGGCCCAGGCCAATCAACAGGGACTCGGTGAATTCCATCAGGGGCGGAATTACCAGCTGGTACCCCCAGCTGTGATACAGGTCGAGCAGGCGCCTGCGCAGGCGCTCCGCGGTGGCGGCCTGGGCCGGAAGGACTTCCTCAATCCCGTCCGGCAGTTGCCAGCGATCAACGGATGTCATTCAGCAACCCTCGATCAGCAAACCTCGACACTTCAGCACACCTCGCCACTAGTGAACCAGATACAGGATCACGACCCCGAATACCATACTGCCCAGGCCGATGTTACGGATAACCCGGTCTTCCATCTGGTCAGCCATGCTCAGCAGCTTGCGCCAGCGATCAGGGCTGATAAAGGGGAGCATGCCTTCAATGATGAAAACGAGAGCGATGGCCGCGGCCAAAACGTGCCAGAAATCCAAACTTTCCCCCCCTGCGCCACCGCGACCCGTGCCGAACTTGACAGCGGCGCGACGCCTCCACCGGGTCTGTTATATGTGCCGGTGCCGAGCGCTAGATGCCGCCGGCCACCCCTGAGTAGGTACCCCGCTGTTGGGAGCACAAAAAACCGCGGGCCCTGCGCTTGTGGTTAAAACGCCGGATCCCACGGTTGGAGAATACTACCACATGCAGTGTGGATAGCACCCGTGAATTTTAAGCCCTAGTTGGTCTCAGCCGACTTCGCCGCACCGGGTTTGACACCACTGGAGTCATTCAGGTAGCGAAAGAATTCGCTGTCCGGCTGGATCACCATGATGTCGCCGTTGCCGCTGAAAGACTGCTGGTAAGCTCGCAGGCTGCGGGTAAAGGCATAAAACTCGGGATCGCGATTGAACGCCTCGGCATAGACCTTGGTTGCAGTGGCATCCCCTTCACCGCGAATCAGCTCAGCGTCGCGATAGGCATTGGCCTGCAGGACGGTCACCTCGCGGTCAGCGGCGGCACGAATACCCTCAGCCAGCTCCTGGCCCTGGGAGCGGTGCTCCCGCGCCTCCTTTTCCCGCTCCGCGTTCATCCGGCGATACACTGACTCGGACACGTCCGGCGGCAGGTCGATCTGCTTCACCCGCACATCCACGATCTCCACCCCCAGCGACTCCTGGGCAACCACGGTCAACTCCTCGGTGAGATCCGCCATCAGCTCGTCCCGCTCGCCGGACACCACCTCCTGGATGGTACGCACGGCGACCTGGTTGCGCAGGCCGTTATTGATACGCTGGGACAGCAGGGCCATGGCGCGTGACAGTTCGCCATTGGTGGCGGTATAGAACTTCGCCGTATCCTTGATCTTGAACTTGGCATAGCTGTCGACAATCAGGGCCTTCTGCTCCTGTGTAAAGAAACGCTCGGGCTGCGAGTCGACAGTGATCAGGCGGCCGTCAAACTTGCGCACATTGTTGACGAAGGGAATCTTCACGTGCAGGCCCGGCTCCAGATCGGGGTCGACCACTTCACCAAATTTAAGCAGCACACCGCGCTCGGTCTGCTTGATGACGTACAGCGCATTGCTGGCCACCAACAGGAGCAGCGCCGCCACCACCAGGAATGTCATATTTCGTCCGGACATGATCAGCGACCTCCCCTGCGATTGCCTGCGGCAGCAGCGTCACGACGCAACTGCTCGGTCACGGCATTGGTCAGCTCACGGATATTCGAGCTGTCGATAGTGACATCACGCACGGCACCACCGGTACTCTGGCTGCCCAGTTTGTCCAGCGGCAGATACATCATGTTATTACCACCTTCGACATCGACCATCACCTTGTTGGTATTGCTGAACACACCCTGCACTGCGTCCAGGTAGAGTCGCTCACGGGTCACCCCGGGCGCCTTGAGGTATTCCGCCAGCAACTTGTTGAAGCGCTCCGCCTCACCATCGGCACTGGCTATCACCTGCTCCTTGTAGGCCATCGCTTCTTCCAGCACCCGCTGGGCGCCACCGCGCGCCTCGGGTACGATGCCGTTGGCATAGGCCTGCGCCTCATTTTTCAGACGCTCCTCATCCTCCCGGGCCTTGATAACGTCATCGAACGCGGCCTGTACCTGGCTTGGTGGTTTGGATTCATCGACAGTCACCTTGCTGACCAGAATGCCGGTCTCGTAGAGGTTGATGTAGTTCTGCAGGCGCTGGTTTACCTCATCAGCAATCTGGGCGCGGCCGCCGGTCAGCACCATATCCATGCTGGTCCCGCCGACCACGTGGCGCAATGCACTCTGGGTTGCGTGCTGCAGGGAGACTTCAGGCTCGAGGACCTTGAGTACGAAACTGGTGGGGTCGTCGATGACGTACTGCACCGAGAGCTTCACCTCGACGATATTCTCGTCCTGTGTGAGCATGATCTCGCGGAAACTGACCGCCCGCACCTTGGTGGTGTTGACCTTGATCACCTCATCGATGATGGGCGGATTCCACTGCAGGCCCGGTTGCACGGTATCCAGGTATTTGCCGAAGCGAAGTACCACCGCCCGCTCCTGCTGATCGATCTGGTAAAAACCCATCAGTCCCCACACCAGCAGGCCACCGGCCGCTATCACGCCCAGCAATGCGCCGGGAATACCGCCGGAGGAACCGCCTGAGCCGCCTGACTTACGCGAGCCGCCGCCACCGAACATGCCACCCAGCTTGTCCTGTAGCTTCTTCAGGGCCTCGTCGAGATCTGGAGGACCCTGCTCGCCGCCACCCCAGGGGTCCTTGGGTTTGTTGTTGCCACCACCCGGTTCATTCCAGGCCATAGTTAACTCCTAAGTCAAAAGTCGTGAGAGTCTAACAAATTTTATCCGCTTTGCGTCATTGATCCCGGCGATAAGCGGGCCTCAAAACAATGGTTCCGGCCCCTTCTTCGTCAACCGGTTCCAGTCGGCACGGGGCAGTCTGACGCTGAGGTGTGCCACGCCGTCGTCGCTGTAATCTTCCGACTCCACTGCTCCCAGGCGATACAGCGCCGCGCGCAGCCCTCCCTCGTCGGGGCCAATATCGATGGACTCGTTCACCATGTCCCTGCCCACCAGCTCGGCTATAGCCTGCAGCAGCAGTTCCGTGCCGGCGCCTGTAGCGGCGCTCACCCACACCCGCTCGGGCACCCCGTCGACGTTGCGATCTATACGCGGCTCCTGCTCCAGCAGATCCAATTTGTTGTATACCTGCAGCTGTGGAATCCGGTCAGCGCCGATTTCCGCCAGCACATCGTGCACCTGGTGGATATTGTCCTCGCGCTGCTCCGCGGCGGCATCAATGACATGCAGCAGCAGGTCGGCGCTGAGGGTCTCTTCCAGGGTCGCCTTGAACGCCGCGACCAACTTATGCGGCAGATGGGCTATAAAACCAACGGTATCCACCAGCACTACCGGACCCACATTTTCCAGGTCCAGCCGGCGCAGGGTGGGGTCGAGAGTGGCGAACAACTGGTTCGCGGCGTAGACCCGGGATTCAGTCAGGTAATTGAACAGGGTGGACTTACCCGCGTTGGTATAACCAACCAGTGAGACTAACGGCACCTCTGCCCGCCGCCGGGAACGGCGGCCGTTATCGCGCTGTTTGCGCACTTTCTCGAGTCGCGCCAGGATCGACTTGATCCGTGCCCGCAACAGGCGACGGTCGGTTTCCAACTGGGTTTCCCCCGGACCGCGCAGCCCGATACCCCCCTTTTGTCGCTCGAGGTGGGTCCAACCCCTCACCAGCCGCGTACTCATATGCTGCAACTGGGCCAGCTCTACCTGCAGCTTTCCCTCGTGGGTGCGGGCCCGCTGGGCGAAGATATCGAGAATCAGGCCGGTGCGATCCAGCACCCGACACTGCAGCTCCTTTTCCAGGTTGCGCTCCTGGCTGGGGCTGAGGGAGTGATTGAACATGACGATGTGCGCATCGTGCTCCCGCACAGCGTCGGCAATCTCCTGCAGCTTGCCGCTGCCGACGAAGGTCCGCGAATCGGGCACCTCCCGGGCGCCCATAACAAAGGCCACGGGGTCACCTCCGGCGGAGATGACCAGTTCCTCAAATTCGCGCGGGTCCTCGCGATCGTGTTCGCTGGCTAGATTGAGATGAACGAGCACAGCGCATTCACCCGAATCGGGACGATCAAAAAACAATACTACCTCGGCGGGTTAACCAATTGAGCGGGCGGTCACCCAGGGACGGGCGACCAACGCATGAGCCCCTAGCTGTCGCCACCATCTTCTTCGTCTTCGGGCGGGTTCTGCAGCGGCATGCGCACGACCCGCGAAGGCACGACGGTTGAAATGGCGTGCTTGTAAACCATCTGGCTCACGGTATTTTTCAGCAGCACCACAAACTGATCGAAAGACTCGATCTGGCCCTGCAGCTTGATCCCGTTCACCAGGTAGATGGAAACGGGGACGCGTTCCTTACGCAAGATATTCAGGTAAGGGTCTTGTAGAGTGTGCCCTTTTGACATAACTCCTCCTAAAAGACTCAAATCGAGTCGAAAAAGTGATAAAAGCGTCTAACTTCGCACTGTTATTACGGCTTCCATGCCCATACCAGGAGCGAATGCGAGGTGCTAATCGCGCCTGGCAGCAAACCAGAGCGCCCCAGCATACTATAGTGGGGGCCTATCAAGATAGTTCAAGGCCAGCTCAACCGGCTTTTGTCCCATGCCCGATCGTGCGTAATCAGACTCCTGAGGCTGCGCCAGGTTCCCGGCGGCATCAGTATAAATCCAGTGCAGATCCGGCCACTTGCGCAGCCAGGTCAACTGGCGCTTGGCCAGTTGGCGCGTCGCCGCAATGGCACGTCCCACTGCTGTCTCCAGCGAACACTCCCCGGCCAGGTGCTCCCAGAGCTGGCGATAGCCAACGGCGCGCATGGCCGGCAGGTCAGGGGTCAGGTCACCGCGCCGGTACAGGTTTGTAACCTCCTCAAGCAGGCCCGCCGCCATCATCTGTTCAAACCGCAGGGCAATGCGCTGGTGCAGCACCGACCGCTGTCGCGGGCAGATCGCCAACTGCACTACCCGGTACTGCCGGGCCGGCACCGGCTGGCTCTTCTGCCGGCGCTGCCACTCGGACATGGGAATACCGCTGCTGCGATAAACTTCCAGGGCACGCCCCAGGCGCTGGGAGTGCCTGGGATGTATTCGCCCTGCGGATTCGGGGTCCACCTCCGCGAGGCGGGCGTGCAGCCAGGGCCAGCCGTGAGTCGCCGCCTCTGCCTCGATCTCCCGGCGGATATCAACATTGGCGGGGGGCATATCGGCGAGCCCCTCGAGGAAAGCCCTGAAATAGAGCATCGTACCCCCCACCAGCAGCGGGGTAGCACCCCGCGCGCGGATCTCACCCACCAGTCTGTGGGCATCGGTTGCGAAATCCGCCGCCGAGTAGGCCTGGGACGGATCGCGGATGTCAATCAGGTGGTGGGGATAAGCGGGCTTGGCGCTGCCAATATCCAGGCCGCGGTAAACAAGGGCGGAATCCACGCTGACGAGCTCGCAGTTGCGCGCCCGGGCGAGCTCTATGGCGAGGTCTGTCTTGCCTGAGGCGGTTGGGCCCATCAGGCAGATAACCAGTGGTCCGGGATCGCCTGCCAATGCGTCAGTCACCGCATGTCCTGTCTTTTGCAATCTGTTGTGGTTACGCGGGACCGCGGCCTGCCGGACGCCAGCTTCAGCGACCGCGCAGGAACAGCTTGTCCAGCTCCTCGATACTCAGCTGGGTCCAGGTGGGTCGACCATGGTTACACTGGCCCGACCGCTCGGTTTCCTCCATATCACGCAGCAGGGCATTCATTTCCGGAATGGTGAGGCGGCGGTTGGCCCGCACCGAACCATGGCAGGCCATGGTGGAAAGAATTTCATCGAGATGCCCTTCGATCCGGTCGGAGCTGCCAAATTCGATCAGATCCGCCAGTACGTCCCTGAGCAACTGCTCCACGTCGGAATCCCGCAGCGATACCGGGATCTGGCGGATCACCAGGGACTCTTCCCCCGCCACTTCCACCACCATGCCGAGCCCCCGGAACAATTCGGCGTGTTCCCCGGCAACCTGCACCTCGCGCTGACTCACCGCCACCGCGCGCGGCACCAGCAGGGGCTGACTGCGAATACCCTCTTGCGACCGGGCAGTTTTGAGCCGCTCATAGGTGATTCGCTCGTGGGCGGCGTGCATATCCACCAGCACCAGGCCATGGGCATTTTCGGCAAGGATATAAATACCCCTGAGCTGGGCCAGGGCGTAACCCAGGGGCGGCACCTCCTGTCCATCGCCCGCGTCGGGCAGGCTGTGGAGGCGGCCGTAGTCGCGCACCTGCTCCATCGCCTGCCCCGGTGCGGGCGCCGCCGGGGCGCGATAACCACCGTAGTCCGCAAAGCCGCGGGCGGGGACTGGCTGGGCACCCAGGGAGAGCCCGCCCTGCTGGCGGATCTCACCGGTGGCCACATCCACCAGCAACCCGTCTTCAACACCATCTCCCACGGCGCGCAGCCCGTCGGTGCCACCCGGGTTGTCGCCCGGGCGGACATCCGCCAGCGCCCGGTGCAGGCTGGAAAAAATAAAGTTGTGAACTGCGCGCCCGTCGCGAAAGCGGACCTCATGCTTGGTGGGGTGCACGTTTACGTCGACCTGGGCGGGATCGAGCTCCAGGTAGAGCACAAAAGCCGGGTGCCGGCCATGGTAGAGCACGTCGCGATACGCCTGCTTCACGGCGTGAGCCACCAGCCGGTCGCGAATAACCCGGCCGTTGACAAAAAAATACTGCAGGTCCGCCTGGCTGCGGGAAAACGTGGGCAGGCCCACCCAGCCCCACAACTTGATATGCGGCAACTCAGTTTCGATATAGAGCGCCTGCTCCATAAACGCCGGGCCGCAGACCGTGGCAACCCTGCGCTGGCGCTCGGCCTGGCTGTGACCGGGTTTGAGATTGTGCAGCACCCGGCCGTTGTGGCGCAGGCTGAAAGCCACATCGAAACGGGACAGGGCGAGACGCTTTACCACCTCTTCAAGGTGGTTAAACTCGGTTTTCTCAGTGCGCAGGAACTTGCGCCGGGCAGGCGTGTTGAAAAACAGGTCACGCACTTCCACCGTGGTGCCGCGCGGGTGCGGAGCGGGCTTCAACTGCACCTCCATCTCGCGGCCCTCGCAGGCGGCGCAGCTGCCCTGGCTGCCATCATCCGCGTCATTGCTGGTCAGTGTGAGGCGGGACACAGAGCCGATACTGGCCAGCGCCTCGCCGCGAAAGCCCAGGCTGCCCACCTGCTCCAGGTCTTCCAGGGAGGCGATCTTGCTGGTGGCGTGACGGGCCAGGGCCAGCGGCAGGTCCTGTGCCGCCATACCGCTGCCGTTATCCCGGATGCGGATCAGTTTACTGCCACCGGCTTCCACGTCGATATCCACCCGGGTGGCACCTGCATCGAGGCTGTTTTCCAGTACCTCCTTGACCACGGAGGCGGGGCGCTCGACCACCTCACCGGCGGCAATCTGGTTGGCCAGCCTGGGGCTGAGTAGGAGGATACGGGACATTCAGCGCATTACATCAGGTAGTGGGGATAAGCAGTTTCTGCCCCACCAGGATTTTTTCGCCGCTGATGCCGTTGCGGATCTTGAGATCGGACAGGGGAACATTGAAGCGCTCGGCAATCCCTGACAGGGTGTCACCACGCGCGATTATGTACTGCTGGCCAATCTGCTGTTTTTGCCAGGCAATGAGTGTCCCGGAGGGTGGGTGCGCCAGAAACCACTCGCGTATGCCGGCATGGATCGCCCGGGCCATCTTTTTCTGGTAAGCGCTGGTAGACAACAGCTTCGATTCGGAAGGATTGGAGATGAAGCCGGTCTCCACCAGTATGGAAGGTATGTCCGGCGACTTCAGCACTGCGAAGCCCGCCTGCTCTACCCGGGTCTTGTGCAGCTTGGCAACGGTATCCACCTTTCGCAGTACCCGTTCGCCCAGTTTCAGGCTGTTGTCCAGGGTGGAGGTCATGGACAGGTCTGCCAGCACACCTGCCAGCACGTCGTCCTTGTCGGAGAGGGTCACCCCGCCCACCAGGTCGGACGCATTTTCCCGCTGGGCAAGGTAGCTTGCGGCGGTTGATGTGGCACCCTGGGTAGACAGCGCGTAGACCGAAGCACCATGGGCTTCGCGTCGCTTGAAAGCATCGGCATGAATCGAAACGAACAGGTCTGCCTGACGCTCCCGCGCCAGGTCGCGACGACCGCGCAAACTGATGTAATAGTCGCCGGTGCGGATCATGCTGGGCTGAAACCCCTTGTCTGCCTTAAGCAGGGCGTTCAGCTCTTTGGCGATGGCCAGCACCACGTCCTTCTCGCGATGCCGGTTGGGGCCGATAGCGCCAGGGTCCTCGCCACCGTGACCGGCGTCTATGGCAATGATGATATCGCGCTTGTTGGTGTGCTGGACGCTCTTGGTCGGCTGGGGCTGGGCCTGGGCCCGCGGAGCCTTGTCGTACAGATCGAGCACCAGGCGATCTCCCGCCTGCTCATTGGCCTTGAGGAAAAAACTGCGGGGCTTCACGTCAGCGCTCAGCTCCAGCACAACCCGCAGGTCTTCGCCATCACGCACGCCGGTGCGCACCAGTTGAACCGGGGTTCCGTCCAGCTTGAGGTCGGCGACGCTGGCCTTGATAGTGGCATTTTCCAGGTCGAGCACAATGCGACCGGGGTTTTCCAGCACGATCAGCTTGTGGTCAGCAGGGCCGGTCAGGTCAAATACGATCCGAGTGTGGTCTGGTGCGCGCCACAACCGCACATCATGCACCTCCACCGACCACGCCGGGAATGCCGAAAGCATTCCAAGTATGGCCCAGACCCACATCCTGCCCATGTCACTCCCGCCGTTTGTGCCGCGGCCTTTTGCATTTATATTCGCTGGCGGCCGGGGCTGGTCTTCTGGTTCTGTTTCAGCCTGCTGCCCTGACTCGCGCCAACACACTCCTCCCCGGGAGCGTATCAGCCTGCAGCAGCAAGCGACGGCCAGAACCGTCGCGCTCTATTTTAATCGTTATATCAGCCGGGGGCAAAGCGCCTTGTCCGCGCTCCGGCCACTCTACCAGGCAAATGGCGCCGCCACCGAAATAATCCCGGATACCCATGAACTCCAGCTCCTCGGGATCGCCCAGGCGATAAAGGTCAAAATGGTACACCTGCCACTCCCCCAGTTCGTAGGGTTCTACCAGGGTATAAGTGGGGCTCTTCACCGCGCCACGATGGCCCAGCCCCTGGATGAAGCCGCGACTCAGGGTGGTCTTGCCCATCCCCAGGTCGCCGGCCAGGTAGATAACCAGCGAGGGCTGCGCCGCCGCGGCGATGCGCGCGCCGCAGGCCACCATGGCCACCTCATCCGGGGCCGTGATTGTCAAACTGTCCTCACTCACCCCAGCAAGGTCCGCATCCGGGGAATCAGGTCGCTGGCCAGCAGCCCGCGCTGTCCGTCCAGGGCCGCATCGTCAGCCGCCGCACCGTGCAGGCATACCCCAAGGGCAGCCGCTTCCACTACCGGCAGATGCTGGGCCAGCAGGGAACCTATCACCCCGCTCAGGACATCACCCATACCGCCACTGGCCATACCGGGATTGCCATAGTCGCTGAGTAACAGCTGGCTGCCATCGGCGACCAGGCTGCCGTTGCCCTTGAGGACCGCCACCCCGCCATAGCGTTGCTGCAGCCGGCGCACCGCGTCGAAACGGTCTGCCTGCACCTCGGCGGTAGTGCAATCGAGCAGGCGCGCCGCCTCTCCCGGGTGGGGGGTCAACACCCAGTTGTCCCTCCGCCGCACGGCAACCGGCCCGCCGGCCGCCAGCAGGTTGAGGCCATCCGCGTCCAGCACCATCGGTTTCCCACTGGCGGCGGCCGCCTGCAGCAGTTGCTCGGCCCAGGGCGACTGACCAAGGCCCGGCCCCACCACCAGCACATCGGCGGCGTCCACCAGTGCCGCCAGATCCTGGCCGGAGCGCACCCCGAGGGGCATTGCCTCTGGAGTACGCGCCACCAGTGCCGCGACATGCTCCGGCCGGGTGGCCACACGTACCAGGCCCGCACCACAGCGCAGGGCGGCCTCCGCCGCCAGCGCCGCTGCGCCGGCCATGCCGTAATCCCCCCCCACCACCAGCACGGTGCCATACAAACCCTTGTGGGCGGTGGCAGGGCGCGCCGGCAGCCGCTCCAGCAGGGCCTCCAGCTCGAGCCGGCGGCTGTCACAATCCACCTGCTGATATACCTCGGGCGGCACCCCCAGGTCGTTGAACTCTATGGCACCGGTATGATCCGCCGCCGCCATGGTGAACAGGCCACGCTTGAGGCCGATAAACGTCACTGTCAGGTCTGCCTTCACCGCCAGCCCCAGCACCCGACCGGTGTCGGAGCAAAGCCCCGAGGGAATATCCACCGCCAGCACCGGCAGACCGCTGTCATTGATGGCGGTGATAGCCTCACAGTAAGCACCGCGCACCTCGCCTCCCAGGCCGGTCCCCAGCATGGCATCAACCAACACCCCCGCGGACTCCAGCAGGGCTCGCTTGAAGGGCACAATCCGCACCCCATTGGCCACTGCCTGAGCGCGCGCCAGTGCAGCGTCGCCGGCGATTTTCGCCGGATCACCCAACTGCAACACGCTCACGCCAATGCCGCGCTTATGGGCGAGGTCCGCCACCAGGAAGCCGTCACCACCATTATTGCCGGTGCCGCACAGCACCTGAATATGCTCGACCCCTGGCCAGTTATGCACCAGCGCCTCAAAGCAGGCGTTCGCGGCCCGCGACATCAGGGCAATGCCCGGAATACCGTGATCCTGAATCGCGCAGCGATCCAGCTCCCGGGTCTGGGCGGCGGTGTAGAGGTTTTCAGTGCCTAGTTGTTCAAACAAGTTCTGCTCCAGGGTTCTGTGCGTGTTTGTTCCATTGCCGGCGGCCTGGGTGGGGGAACCCACATACGGTGCGTCAACTCAAGAGCGCTGCATGGGCGAAGTCTTCCGACCAGGCAAGGGTCTCGGGCCTCGCGCAAAAATTAATAAGCCCACAAGCGATCTCGACGCCCGGTTCTGGCAGAATTGTACACCCAAGTCCCCCCAAAAACGGCTCCCGATTTGTCCCAGCAACTGTCAGCCCAGCAACAGAGCGCCATGGCGGCACAAATCCGCGAGTGGGCAGCCGAGCTGGGTTTCCAGCAGCTGGGCATTGCGGATATCGAGCTGGGAGAGCACGAGGCCTACCTGCAGAAGTGGCTGGACGCCGGCTACCACGGCAGTATGGACTACATGGCGCGCCACGGCACAAAGCGGGCGCGACCCGATGAACTGGTACCGGGGACCTGCCGGGTAATCTCGGTCAGGATGGATTACCTGGCGGGCGACACCCAGCCGCTGGCAGTACTGGCGGCGCCGGAAAAGGCCTATATATCCCGGTACGCGCTGGCGCGGGATTACCACAAGCTGGTGCGCAAACGCCTCGCAAACCTGGCGGCGCGGATCGCGCAACTCGCCGGCGGGGGCCAGTATCGCGCCTTTGTGGACAGCGCGCCGGTACTCGAGCGGGCCATTGCCGAGCGGGCCGGGATGGGCTGGATCGCCAAGAACACCATGCTGATAAACCAGGACGCAGGCTCCTGGTTTTTCCTGGGAGAGATTTATACCGACCTGCCGCTGTTGCCAGACGCGCCACAGGCCACCAAACACTGCGGTACCTGCACCGCCTGCCTCGACATCTGCCCCACCAAGGCATTCACCGGCCCCTTTCAGCTCGACGCCCGCAAATGCATCTCCTACCTGACCATTGAGCACAAGGGCAGTATCGACCCGGCGCTGCGGCCACTCATGGGCAACCGGGTATTCGGCTGCGATGACTGCCAGCTGGTCTGCCCCTGGAACAAATTCGCCCGACTGACAGCCGAAGACGATTTCCAGCCCAGGCACGGCCTGGCAGATGCAGACCTGGTCGACCTGTTTTTGTGGAGCGAGGCAACCTGGCTGGAAAAGACAGAGGGCTCAGCCATTCGCAGAATCGGTTACGAACGCTGGCTGCGAAACCTGGCCGTTGGCCTGGGCAATGCGCCAACCACCGCCGGCGTTACCGACGCCCTGCTCACCCGGCGGCAGTTCCCGTCAGAGATGGTGCGCGAACACGTAGCCTGGGCCCTGCAGCGGCACGGCCTGTGACGCGACAGGGCACTTGCCCCTGGCGGTAAATGCCTCAGGCAAGCCTGAGGAAATGCTGGCGATAATAGCGCAGCTCTTCAATCGACTCGCGAATATCGTCCAGAGCAAGGTGGGTTGAGGTCTTGTTGATGCCGGCTTCAAGCTCCGGCCGCCAGCGCTGCATCAGGATCTTCAGACTGCTGACATCGAGATTGCGGTAGTGGAAATAGCGCTCCAGTTCGGGCAGATGCCTGGCCATGAAGCGCCGGTCCTGGCAAATACTGTTGCCACACATGGGCGATGCCCCCAGGGGTACCCATTGCTCCAGAAAGGCCAAGGTGAGCGCGGCGGCACCGGCCTCGCTGTGGGCGCTGGCACGAACCCTTGCGACCAGCCCGGAATGGGTGTGGTGGGTGGTGTTCCACTCGTCCATGGCGGCAAGCGTTGCATCGTTCTGATGCACTGCAATCACCGGCCCCTCTGCCAACGTATTGAGCTCACTGTCGGTGATAACGGTGGCTATCTCGATCACCACATTGTGCTCCGGATCCAGTCCGGTCATCTCCATATCGACCCATATAAGGTTATTGGCATCCTGCATAAGGCTCGATTCCCGAACGGTGATGAATGCCATCAGTGTAGCAAATTGCCTCGACAGCGCTACGCACTGCGCCAATAATGCTCGCATGTCGAAACGCAAGCTCACCCGCCAACAGGCCTGGCGCATAGAAAAAATCCAGGGGGAACGCGCCAAACGCGCAGACAAGCGCGGCGCCCGGGCCGAGGAAACCCTCGCTACCGGAGAACTCGGCCCCGAGCAGCACGGGCTGGTCACAGCCCATTTCGGCACCCAGGTGGAAGTGGAATCCGCCCCCGGCCAGCGCATCCGCTGCCACCTGCGCGCCAACCTGGAAAGCCTCGTGACAGGTGACCAGGTCATCTGGTGTGAGGGCGACCCCACCGGCGTAATCGTGGCCCAGCTGGAGCGCAACAGCGTTCTCTCCCGCCCGGACCCCTACGGCAAGCTCAAACCCGTGGCCGCAAATATCGACCAGATCATGGTGGTTATCGCCCCCCTGCCCGAACCCCACGCCATGCTCATCGACCGCTACCTGGTGGCAGCGGAAACCGTCAATATCGAGCCGGTCATTGTGCTCAATAAAACCGATCTGCTGGCAGGCAACCCGGCATTGCAACAGCAACTCGATGACCTGCTGGCGATTTACCCCACACTGGGTTACCGGATACTCCACACCTCAAGCACGGAAGGCGGGCTGGAGGAACTGCACGAGGCGCTGCGCGAGCGCACCAGCGTGTTTGTGGGCCAGTCGGGTGTGGGCAAATCCTCCCTGGTAAACGCGCTGCTGCCGGAGGCCGACCTGCGGGTGGGCGGCCTGTCGGAAAGCACCAGCAAGGGCACGCACACCACCACCACTGCCCAGCTGTTCCAGCTGCCCTCCGGCGGCAGCCTGATCGACTCCCCGGGTATCCGCGAGTTCGGCCTCTGGCACATGAGCCGGGACCAGGTTGAACAGGGTTTTCGCGAGTTCCGCCCCCTGCTCGGCCACTGCAAGTTCCGCGACTGCCAGCATGTGCACGAACCCGGATGCGCGATTCTTGGGGCACTGGCGTCGGGCGAGATCAGTGAGCGGCGGATGGACAGCTATCGGCGCATTGTTGCGAGTTTGGAGGAGAGCTAGCTGACTTTTCGAGGTTTGTTCAGCTGCCGACCCCGGGCGCTGGCGGTCTGCCCCTTCGAATCGGCCATAGCTCCGGCAACCAATCCGGCTGCTGCGCAACTCGACCAAAATTGCTGCGCAATTTTTGGGACTCGAACAGTGCTCGCAGAAAGCCCCGGATTGGTTGCCTCCGCTAAGCATGACCTGACTGATTCGAAGGGGCAGACCGCCAGCACCCTTGCACCGAGCTGAACTGGAGAAAGCCTTAATTCACAACCCGCGATGACCGGTGTCGATTGCCCGTGCACAGCAGTTCCCAAGCGATCTGGAAAAGCCCGAAAACCACCATAACGAAATAAAAAAAACAGATAAGTTAGCACTTCAAGAGGTACGGCAGGCGGCGCCTTGCGGTGAACAATCAGGCCGCTGCTTAAGTCAGTCACCCTTTCCGGGAGCTTTCGGCGAGGACTGTTCGAGTCCCAATTTTTCGCGCAGCGAAAAATGGTCGAGTTCCGCAGCCGCCCGGAAAGGGTGACTGACTTGCGGCCGTTCACCGCAAGGCGCCGCCTGCCGGACCGGTCGCAAAAACGCTCGATTCAAATAAAAACGCCAAAAAAACTAGGAGGCAGAACCAAACGTGGCCAACGCCTCACCCAACCGGGTAATAGTACCCGCGGTATAAGCGGCATCAAACTCAACCGCATCCTGCCCAAACAACAGAATCACCGTTGAGCCCAGCTTGAAGCGTCCCATCTCTTCCCCCTGGGCCAACTCAATCGTCCTCGGCACAGCGACATGGTCATTGAATACCGGCTTGGAAGTGGGCGGCGCAACCTGCCCCGACCAGACCGTCTCGATACTGGCGACGACCATGGCACCCACCAGGATCATCGCCATCGGGCCGGCGGCAGTGTCGAAATAGCAGACCAGGCGCTCGTTCCTGGCAAACAGGCGCGGCACGTTTTCTGCAGTCACCCGGTTAACCGAAAACAGCTTGCCGGGTATATAGCAGGTGGCCGTTAGCCGCCCTGCTACCGGCATGTGCACGCGGTGGTAATCCCTCGGGGACAGGTAAATCGTGGCGAAGCTGCCGTTGGCAAAGAGCGCGGCGCGCTTCGAATCGCCACCCAGCAACTCCCAGGCACTGAAGGACTGGCCCTTGGCCTGGAAGATACGACCGCCCTGCACCGCGCCCAACTGGCTGACAGCGCCGTCCGCCGGACAGACGATGTCCGCTTCGGCCAGGGAGCGGGCATCCTCGCGCAGGGGGCGGGTGAAAAAGGCGTTGAATGAGGCGTAGCTGGTGGGATCGGGATTGGCGGCCTCCGCCATATCCACCCTGAAATGGCGGACAAAAATGTGGATAAGCCAGTTCTTGAGCCACGCGGGTTGCTGCAGGTCCGCCAGCCAACCGGCGCATCGAGATACCAGGTGCTGTGGCAAAATATGCTGTAAAAAGATGAAAAGTTTGTCCATAGACCGTAGTGTAGCGTTAATCCGGCTCAGGAATGAATAACAAAACCGTGAAGATTTGGCTGCTGTTACTGATTTGCGCTGCTCCCGCACTGGCCTCGGCCGCGGGGAGCAATGGCGATCCCGACACCATCCGGGGCTGGGAGGCGGCGGCACCTGCAGATCCCAACGAGCCGGAGGTAAACTGGCTGGACGATAGCCACGCTTACGCCACTGACCAGGCCCAGGCGGTTACCCAGTGGATGGACGAATACTTCGGCGAACCCAACTATGAGCTGGAAGCCGCGGAATCCCTGCTGAGGCTGGACTTTACCACCGAGTGGGATGAGCAGGATCACATCAACAACAATGTGCGACTGCGCGGCAAAATCCAGGTACCCAGGATATCGAAACGTCTCAACCTGGTTTTCAGCGACGATGAGGGGGACGAACTCGACGCCGACCAGAACGAGCGCAACCGCAGTGATGGTTTCGGCCTGCTGTACCGGGTATCCGAGGGCGAGCACTCACGCTTCGACCTGACCATGGGCATCAACTGGAACCGCGTGCGGCCCGGGGTTCGCTACCGCTACCAGGGCGCATTGAGCGATGTCAGCACCTACCGCTTCACCCAGCGACTGCAGTACGACAACGAAAATGGCGGTTTTGCCACCAGCCAGATCGAACTGAACCGGGTGCTGAGTGAAAACACGCTCCTGCGCTGGAACAACCGGGCCGTGTACGGCGAAGAGACCGATGGCACCGAATGGGTCAGCCGACTGTCACTGTTCCAGCGACACAAGACTGTCAACCGAAATCGACAGATGGGCATCAGCTACTTTGGCGCCGTCAACGGGGTCACAGACCCGGATTACGTGAAGAACTACCGCTTGGGCGTGCTGTTCCGGCGCCAGGTCTACCGCAAGTACCTGTTCCTGGAAGTGGAGCCCGCCTACAACTACCGCAAGGAGAATGAGGACGCCAAACGGCAATTCGCCTGGAGCATAGCGCTGCGGCTGCAGATCGCGCTGGAGCGCGACCTGACCCGCAAGAAAAACAGGAATAAAAAGAAGCACCCGGAGGAGGATGCCATCGGGCAGACCAGCGGGGCTGACCTGCCCGGGGCGCAGGGAAGCGACTACCCGTCGGCTGCCGCCTCCCGGGTTACCGCCGGCGACCTATAGGTTTTCCTCCGCAAAGGCCGCCAGCCTTGAGCGCACAATACCATTGACGTGCATGATGCCCGCGTGGGGGTAGTGCTTGCTCTTCTCCACCAGGTAGGTCAAACCCGATGTCAGCGGCGAAATATACTTGTTGTCGATCTGCGCAAGATTGCCCAGCACCACAATTTTCGAGTCGGCCCCTACCCTGCTTATCACCGATTTGAGCTGGAACTGGGTGAGGCCCTGGGCCTCGTCGATGATGATGTAGGCGTTGTTGAAGGAGCGACCGCGCATGAAGTTGAGGGACTTGAACTGGATATTGGCCCGCTCCTTCACATAGCTGATACTGCCGTGACATGACTCGTCCGTGCCGTGCAGAATCTCCAGGTTGTCATCGAAAGCCGCCAGCCAGGGTGCCATCTTCTCCTCCTCCGTCCCCGGCAGGAAACCGATTTCCTCCGCGATCGGCGGTGTCGAGCGCGCCACTATCAGCTTGGAATAGCGCTTCTGCTCGAGGATGGCATGCACACCATAAGCCAGCGCCAGCAGGGTCTTACCCGACCCGGCGGGACCGGTCATCACCGTCATGTCGACATTGTCGTCAGCCAGCAGCGACATCGCCATGGCCTGCTCCAGGTTGCGTGGGACCAGCCCCCAGAAACGCCGGTTCATCAGGTTGTCCCGGCTGTCACAGCGCAGGTAGACATACTCCGTCTCCACCCGTTTGACGAACGCCATGAACTGGTGGTCGTCGTACAGGAACATATTGGGATAGGCCTGGGGCAGTGATTTACGCGGTATGCGGTGCAGGGTGCAGTCGCCTTCGCGCAAGGTGTCCACCTCGCTGATAGTCGACCAGAAATCGCCCTCGATATGCTCATAGCCTCGGGCGAGAAGGTCGATATCATCCAGCACCCGATCCCGACGGTAATCCTCCACATGCACCAGGCCAGAACCCTTGGCCTTTATCCGCATGTTGATGTCCTTGGTCACCAGGCAGATAAACTCGTTGGGATGTTCCGCCTGCAAACGCAGTGCGACATTGATTATGCGGTTGTCGTTGGCCTGCGCCGGGGTGTCGTCCAGATAGGGCACTGCGGAATTATCGGCCAGCCGCTGGTCGGGATAGATCGCCAGGGTACCCATCACCTCGCCCTCCAGCCCGGTGCCCGGAACCTCCACGCCCTCCTGGATCTGCTGGGGAGTGGCGTTATCCACTACCTTGTCGATCATCTGGATGGCTATGCGCGCTTCCCGGCTCACGGTCTTGTCGTGCCGGTCCTTGATATGGTCGAGTTCCTCCAGAACGGTCATGGGAATGACCACGTGGTGTTGCTTGAAGGCGGTTACCGCCGTGGGGTCGTGCAGCAGGACATTGGTGTCCAGAACATAGGTTTTCTTGATGACAGGTTTAAGGGTGGTTTTTTCTACGCGCAGGGCGGAGCCTGAGTCCATAGAGGATTCCTCATTGTTGTGTCACTGGGTAATGGTCTGGTGGACTGGTAATGGTGCACCGACAGCAAGGGTCGGGGTTGGGGTGGAAGGGAGGGTGTCTTTTGCCGCCTGGACAGGAATGTCGGGGGCGTATGGTGCTTGAACCCGGGTGGCTCGGTGGCAGCGCTCTGGCGCTTACTGTGCGATACATGGCAACAGACAAGGTGCTGTCCGGCCTGCATCCGGAAGTCAGTCAACGGCTCTTCCCGGCGTGGCTGGTCTGTACAGCGTAGGCCCGATTATCAAACCCTCCTCGCCAGGCTGTCAATGGCAACCGCGAAATTAGCGCCGAATGTTCAACGCCGGACATATCCCACTGACACAGCGGGTGATTTGGGCTAGCATAGCGCGCTTGTATTCAAGAATTAAAAGTAGCTCCCTCGATGCTCAACCAGGACTCCCTGTCGCAACTGAAAGGCCTCAAATCCCAGATGGAGGCCGAGAAGGAGCGCGCTGAGGCCGTTATCAAGGGTACCCAGAACCGGTATGGTTTTGCGGTACTCGATGACGGCCGCGAAATTTTCATCCCCCCGGACGAAATGCTCAAGGTCTTTCCCGATGACCGGGTCATGGTCTGCATCCGGCCGACCCGGGACAACAAAACCATCGCCGACATCGAGAAGCTGGTGGACAGCCCGCTGGGGGACTTCACCGGGCGCTGCGTGCGCAAGGGCAAGGCCGTATTTGTAGAGCCGGACCTGCAACAGCTCAACCGCTGGCTATTCATACCGCCCCACGCCCGCAACGGGGTCAAGGAGGGCGACTATGTCCGCTGCGCGATACTGCGCCACCCGATCCGCGACGGCAAACCCCAGGCCAAGGTACTTACAGTAATCGGCGACGAGACCACACCCGGCATCGAAAACCTTTACAGCATGGCCAAGTACAGGCTGGCAACCGAGTGGAGCAGCGCGAGCAAGAAGGAAGTGGACCGCCTCGTGGCGGAATGCCAACCGCTCAGTACCGGCAAGCGACGGGACCTTACCGACCTGGAGTTCATCTCCATCGACACGGTCAAAACCCAGGACATCGACGATGCGCTTTACGCGGAAATCAGCAGCGACGGCTGGACCCTGTTTGTCGCCATCGCTGATCCCACTGCTTATATCCGCGAGGACAGCGAACTGTACCGCGACATCGCCGCACGCGGCACCTCAGTGTACTTCCATGGCGACGTCCTGCCCATGCTGCCCGAGCAACTGTCACAGGACACCTGCGCACTTTCCGAGGGCAGCGACCGGCCAGCACTGGTGTGCAAAGTCGCTATCAGCGACAACGGCGAGGTCGGCGATTTCGAATTCATTGAAGCGACCGTCCGCTCCCGCGGCAAACTGTCTTACTACGGCGTCGATCGCTATCTGAACGGCCACGGCGACGACCTGATGAGCCACGCCACGCCGCTGGAGGCGCTTTACCAGGTATTCCGGGCGCTTCGGGCTCACCGCGAGGAGCACGGCCTGGTCATGGAGGATCGGCAGGAGTATCGCTGGATTCTCAACGACAGCAAACAGATCGAAACGATCGAGCCGTTCGAAAAACTGCTCTCCCAGAAGCTGGTGGAGGAGTGCATGATCGCCGCCAACCGCTGTGCCGCCCGCTTCCTGCGCGAACGGGGTGCCAGTGGCCCCTTTGTTACGCACCCCGGTATCCGCAAGGACCGGCTGGATGAAGCCCGCAAGTTCCTGTCAATGCATGTGCCGGCCGCTGCAGAGATCGACCCGACCACCGTTCCCGGCTACCGGGACATCATGCGCTGCCTGTCCGCCGACGGTCACAACCTGCCCCTGCGGGGCATGATCAACAGGCTCCTGACCCGGGCGGAACTGAGCACTGCACCCGGCCCCCACATGGGCATGGCCCTCGAGACCTATACCAACTGCACCTCCCCCCTGCGCAAGTACGTCGACTTCCTCGCGCACCTGCAGATCAAGGCATTATTGCACGAGCAAAGCGCCGACCGCGTGGACCAGCAGATGCTGGCCGCACTGACTCAACGCCAGCTGAATATCCGCACCGCAACTCTGGAAGCGGAGCGCTGGCTGGCGGGTAATTACCTTGCCAGGCTGGCCGGCGGCAGCGAGGGGCTGACCTTCAAGGGCAGGATAAACCACGTCAACAGCAGCGGTTTCAGTGTGCGCCTGGAAGACAACGGCCTCGAGGGCTTCGTCGATCTGCGCAAGGATCCCGAGAAGTTCAGCTACGACAAATGGACCGCAAGCCTGACCAGCACGACCCGCAGGTTCCAGCTGGAACAATCCGTGGAGCTCACTTTCGTGTCAATTGACAGGGCAAACCAGTACCGCGCGATGTTTGCGCTGGTGGAAGGTTCTGGGCTCAAACCACCGAAAGCCGGGGCCGGAGACGGAGACGGAGAGTCTTCTAAAGGCGAGCAGTGAGCCGCCAACCAACTGTGAGTGACTGTGGCTCTATTAGTGGCGCTGGCTTGTGGCGCCCAGGGCAACGACTGGCTTGCCGTGAGCCTGCGCGGCGGCTGGTAGTGTAGCTGTCAGGCTGGCCTGCACGAGGGTTACGAGCCGTATCATTTCCGCCACCCCCAGGGCGCGCAGATAATCTCCCATCTCGCTGTAGCTGTCCGGCGCTATGCTGGCATCCACTACCCGCAGCGTTCGTATTACCAACTCCTCGCTGGCACTGAATCCGTCCTGTGCACCGAAAATCAACTTGGTGAATGTATCCACGATAGCCATCTCGCTAACAGGTTCCCCCGCTCCGGAATCGCATGCCACCTTCATGGTTAACCCCCGTGCACAATTGCCGCTTCCTGTGCAGACAGCCTGTCTGCTGGCGGGACAACATTTTCAGTATGGCCGAAATCACAGGAAAAATTGGTCAATATTTAGTCAATATTTCACAAAGAAGCCGCATAACAGCCCGGGTTTTCCCCTGAGAGGCGGGAAAAAAAGACGGATCGGCGAAAACCAGTGGCGCAGAGGCCGCCCGGAGCAGATGGCAGGTCAGAAACTGGCGTGCCCCGGGGTTCGGGGGAAGGGTATCGCGTCACGGACATTTTCCATGCCGGTTACGTAGTTGAGCAGGCGCTCGAAGCCCAGGCCAAAACCCGCATGGGGCACCGTGCCATAGCGGCGCAGGTCCCGGTACCACCACAACTCCCTCTTCAGGTGGTCGTCCATCCGGGCGTCCAGCACATCCAGCCGCTCCTCGCGCTGGCTGCCGCCGATGATCTCGCCGATGCCCGGGGCGAGCACGTCCATCGCCGCCACTGTCTCGCCGTCGTCGTTGAGCCGCATATAGAAGGCCTTGATGTCCTTGGGGTAGTTCATCACCACAAGTGGGCGACCCACGTGCTGCTCCGACAGGTAGCGCTCATGCTCGGATGCCAGATCGAGGCCCCAGGCCACCGGGAATTCGAAGGTCTGGCCGCAGTTGGTCAGTATCTCCACTGCCTCGCGATAGTCCATGCGCTCAAAACTGCTGTCCACCACCCCCCGCAGGCGCGCGATGACGGTGGGATCGATATGCTGGGCAAAGAAGGCCATGTCGTCCTCGCGCTCCTCAAGAACCCGGGCAAACACATACTTGAGCAGGTCCTCGGCAAGGTCCGCATCATCATTCAGGTCGGCAAAGGCAATTTCCGGCTCCACCATCCAGAACTCCGCCAGGTGCCGGCTGGTGTTGGAATTTTCCGCGCGGAAAGTCGGGCCAAAGGTATACACCTTGCTCATGGCCAGGCAATAGGACTCCACTTCCAGCTGACCGGAGACCGTCAAAAATGACTCCCCGCCAAAAAAGTCCTGGCTGAAGTCCACCTCACCGCTCCCGGTGCGGGGCAGGTTGGCCATATCCAGGGTACTGACACGGAACAACTCACCCGCGCCCTCGCAGTCGCTGCCGGTAATGATCGGGGTATTGATCCAGTAAAAGCCGCGATCATGGAAGTAGTTGTGAATCGCGTTGGCCAGGGTCGCCCGTACCCGGGTTATGGCGCCAATGGTATTGGTGCGTGGGCGCAGGTGCGCCTGCGTTCGCAGATACTCAAAGCTGTGCCGCTTCTTGGCAATCGGGTAGCTTTCAGCGTCGTCCACCCAGCCCACGACCGCGACCGCGGATGCCTGTATTTCAACGCTCTGGCCCTTGCCCTGGGACGGCACCAGCTCACCGCTAACCACCACCGCACAACCGGTCGACAGCTTCAGGATCTCGGACTCGTAGTTGTCGAGCGCAGCGGGCACGACTGCCTGGATAGCGTCGAAGCAGGACCCGTCATGCACCGCCAGGAAGGAAATACCCGCCTTGGAATCACGCTTGCTGCGCAACCAACCCCTGACGAGGACCTGTTGCCCAACGCCAACGCGCCCCTTGAGGGCACTTTCTACTGTAGTGAACTGGGACATAATGCCGATTGAACCTCTATCTGGCGATTCGGGTGATTTTGCTGCCTTCCAGAGTCAGGTTGTACATCAAACCGGTGTTTGAAAAGACGAAGCCAATCACAGACTCCCTGAGGGTCTGGGTGTCAATACTGCCATCGACGCCGATCTTCACAAGCGCGACGCTACCATCCACTCCGACCTTCCAACCGTTACTGTTCTGGAATTTTCCAAGCGCTTCTTCAGTCATAAACAGAATGACTTCCGACTTTTTCTGCACACCCACCTGCAGGCCGAACGATGCACCGGCCGTAACAAAATAGGAGGTGGGCTTGCCAGGCACCAGCAGGGAGCCTTCGCCGTATTCGCCACCCACACCAAAGCCCATTTTCACCACATCCGGGAACACCAGCGTACCGGCGGCCTTGTCCAGCAGCTCGCCGGCTTTGGTGGAGTGGCTGCGCAGCTTGACCAGGGCTTCCGCGGAACCGGCATCGATTACCTCCTTGCTGTCAGCCCACAGTGCTCGCGCCGGAAGCAGCAACACCAGGCCAATGAACAATGGCAACCAGTGGCCGCGCTTTGGTTGGGACATCGATACTACTCCTTGTAAATGAACGTGCCGGGGCTGCGGCCCTGACCGCAGGCGCCGGATTCTGACGCGATGGATTCTACACCAACACCGGCGCCCGGTGCATTGGGCGAATGCTCTCGACGGCCCTTGTGGCCCATCGGCAATGGGGTTCTAATACCGCCCTGATGGGAATCCGCATGAGCGCGGCAGGTATTTACATGAAAAAGGACGAAATCGAATTTCTGGAAGGTGGCAGTTACATCAGTTTTGCCACCCGCAAAAAGTCCGGTGACCTGGTCGCCACCCCGGTCTGGTTTGCGCCCGACGGGGACAGTTATTATCTTTTTTCGGCGGGGAATGCCGGCAAGGTAAAGCGATTGCGCAACTTCAGCGAGGTGCGCATTGCGGCCTGCACTGTGACCGGCACACTGACCGGCGAGTGGCTGGACACACGCGCCCACCTGCTCGACAAGCCCGCCGACATGGACCGGGCCCTGCAGGCGCTGAGGCGCAAATACGGCTTGCAAATGGCGATCGGTGACTGTTTTTCGAAGCTCACCGGCAAGATGAAACGACGACAATATATCCGGGTCGAACGCCCGAAAGCCTAGGACCCTAGGTACCCACCAACCGGGCCTCGAGCACCGCCTCCAGCTGGCGCTGGTAATAGGCGATGTCGGAGTGCAGGGTGGCCTGGTTGATCGCCTCTTCGATATCCCTGGCGGCGGCGTCATAGTCGTTAAGCTGGTAGTGGATCACCCCCCGGCTGAACAACAGGTTGCTGTCTGCTGGTGACAAGGCTACAGCCTGCTCATAGTGGACCAGTGCAGCTTCCCAGTCGCCTGCCGCGGCGACTTCATCGCCAAGCCAGGCGTGGTAGTAGGGATTGGATCGGCGGTGTGTATCAACCCTCTCAAGCCAGTAATCGCGCTCCTCTTCCCGACCCTCCAGGCCATACAGCACCGCCAGGTTGGTCATGGCCGAGTACTCGGTAAAATCCAGCTCCAGGGCCTGCATGTAGCTTCGCTCCGCCTCCCGGTGCTGGCCACTGGAGCGGTAGACGGCGCCAAGATTGGCCCACAGATGCGCATCCCCAGGGCTCAGCTGCAGCGCCCGCACCACGTATAACCAGGCAGTTTCCGTATTGCCTTCTGCCAGGGCAGACATGGCAATATTGTTGTAATACAGGGCTTCGCCCTGGGCGTCGGTGAGCTCCCGGGACTCGCTTATGTCCCTGGAAGGCAGCGGGTCGATATCGACCATGTAGCGCTTGCCATCGCGCAAACGCACCGCCACATTCACATGCAAGCCAACCTGCACCCGCTCGCTTGTCCGGCTCCACTGGGGGCGCACCTCCACCCACTGGTAGTTGGCTTCCAGGCCAGCCTCTCGGGCGAGGGCAATAAAAAGATTGGCATAAGACAGGCAGTTGGCTACCCGGCGCTGGAACACTTCCTGCGCTGTTCCCTCCGCAAACGGGTCGTACTGCATATCGAGGCCGCCCGCACCCCGCACGGCCTGATGCAGGGACATCAGCCGCAGCCGGCTGTTGTCCTGGCCCGCGGTGTAACGCGCGACGAACTGCCGCATGGGCTCGTCCACGGCCAGCAGGTCTATCCGCGGCACACGGCCGGCGACCGCCGCTACCGCCAGGCTGCTACCCTGGTGCTGCAGCGGCGGGAGCTGGTCAATGACCTGGCGATCCACAGACGGGCTGGCACAGCCGCAGAGCGCGGCGAGCACAAGGGCAACGGGGGCCCAGCCCGCTGACAACGACGGTAGTAACTGCCTCGCGAACCTCGTGGCGGAAGACGTCATATAATCCTCCCTCGCTCTGAGTATAACCCAGCGCAGATGCTTCTGAGCAGGCACCTTGATCTGCGTCAATGCAGGAACCCGGGACCTGCGCCAGTCTTTTCGCAGGCGTTCCTGTCGAACAAACCAATAATGAGGGCTAATCCAATGACCCAGCACCTGTCTCCCGAAGATACTCAAGCCGACCGCACCGCAATGCGTCACCTCGCGACAGTAGTAGGTATTTTCTTTGTGGCTACCGTCGTTATGGCGCTGGTAGTGGGACTGGTAATGGGCTGACCGCGTCGGGCCTGACGCTCAGGCCGCCGTGTGCAGGCCGCACTCGCGGCCGTCCTGTACCTTGGTAGGATCAAAGTAATGCCGGCATGTGGGCAGCTGTTGTTGCGCCATATAGTCCTCCACATCGTCCTCGGACCAGTAGAAAATCGGCGCTACCTTGATGATGCCGCGGGCATCCACTGACACAATATCCAGGGTCTTGCGGTGTTCAGTTTCCTCCTGGCGGATGCCGGTCAGCCAGATTTCCGGGGCAAAATCCTGCAGCGCCCGGTCAAACGGCTCCAGTTTCACCTGCCGGGTGAAGTCCTGGTGCCGCTCCTCTTCATCTACCGTGGGAATACCGCCCATGATCGCGTTGCGACGCTCACTGGTCATCTGCGGGGAGTAAACGTGAATGTTGATTTCCAGGTCGCGGATCAGCCGCTCGGCTACCACGTAGGTATCGCGCAGGTTGTAGCCGGTATCCACCCAGATCGTGGGCAGGGTTTTGTCGACTTCCCGTACCAGGTGCAGCATAACCGCAGCATTGCGGCCCATGCTGGTGGTGGCTATCGCCCTGTGGCCCAGGCCCAGCGCCCAGCGGATAATGTCCTGCGGACTCATCGTCCGCAGCTGGGCGTTCACACTGTCTAGGTCCAGGTCCAGGGCTTGCATGGGTCGCATTTTTCGCTATCGGGGGCCGCACTTTATAGAACAAAAAAGCTGCATACAAATAACTAAGCTCTATATGGTTATTCTCCGCCAGCGCGGCTCATATCTGCGGGCGGGGCAATGCGGGCCGAGCACGCAACGGACGCGCGGTCAGGGCGCCACATCGTCACTGAAAACTTCCTCTCGCCAGTCGGTCCCCAGCTTCTCCTCGATATAATCGCGCATGAACTGCCTTATCTTCTGCGACGGCGTGACGTCTTCCTGGGCGCAGAGCTTTTCAAAGGCGGCTTTCTTGTTTGGATCGACCAGCAGGGTCAATCTCGCGGTGCGCTTTTCCATATTGGTGACTCTGGGGCGGGATCAGGGTGTGACCCGGGTTAATCGAGCATTGGATTAACATACTATTGTAATGCCACCTCTCTTTCCACCCTCTCGCACGGGGATCCCGGGCGGGTTCGCGGGCATTCAGCCCAGGCTGGGACGCCCCCTGGCCTGCGGGGTGCGACTTTATCACTTTGTGATAATAGTATTAACATACTATTATTTCTCAATTAGCATCATGGATCCTCCGGGAGTCGCGTATGCCGCACAGGGCACACCTTTTTTCCCTCCGAATAGCCTCGGCGCTGCGCGATGCCTGTTTTGCGGACGAACCCTACGGTACGGTGCGCCTGCGTCGGGATGTGTTGGCGGGGGTAAGCGTGGGGATTATCGCCATTCCACTGGCGATGGCATTGGCGATAGCAAGCGGGGTCGCGCCCCAGTACGGCCTGTATACGGCGATCATCGGTGGCTTTGTTATCGCCCTGACCGGCGGCAGCCGGTACAGCGTTTCCGGGCCGACAGCGGCTTTTGTGGTCATTCTCTACCCCATCGCCCAACGCTACGGGCTGGCGGGCCTGCTGCTGGCCACCTCCCTCGCGGGGGTCATCCTGATTGCAATGGCCGGTGCGCGACTGGGCCGATTCGTCGAATATATTCCCGAATCGGTCACCCTTGGATTCACCGGCGGTATCGCCATCGTTATCGCCACGCTGCAGTTAAAGGACTTTTTCGGACTGCCGCTGGAGGTAATGCCGGAGCACTATGCGCAGAAGTTCTGGCTGCTCGCCAGCTCGATCAGTCAGTTTGACGGCGCGAGCCTGTTCGTCGCCCTCGTAACGCTGGGGGTCATGCTCTACTGGCCGAAACTGAAAAACCCGATACCCCAACACCTGCCTGCAGTGGTCATTGCCAGCCTGCTCGGCATCGCGCTGGTCGATGCCGGTTACCCGATTGACACCATCGGCACCCGGTTCAGCTACCTGACACCCGACGGCACACCCGGCATGGGTATCCCGCCTTTCCTGCCGGAATTTGCCTGGCCCTGGCAGCGACCGGGCCCCGGCGGGCAGCCCTTCGAGATCAGCTGGTCGGCTGTAGGCGACTTGCTGCCCTCCGCCTTCGGCATCGCCATGCTCGGTGCAATAGAATCCCTGCTGTGCGCGGTGGTGCTGGACGGCATGACGGGGAAGCGCCACAGCGCCAACAGCGAACTGCTGGGACAGGGTCTGGGCAACCTCATCACACCCCTGTTTGGCGGTATTACAGCCACCGCGGCCATCGCGCGTTCCAGCGCCAACCTGCGAGCAGGGGCGCAATCTCCGGTTGCCGCCATGATCCACGCACTGACGGTGCTGCTGGCACTGGTGTTGCTGGCACCCCTGCTCGCCTATCTGCCCATGTCCGCGATGGCCGCTTTATTGCTGGTGGTCGCCTGGAATATGAGCGAGGCGCCAAAATCACTGCACCTGCTCGGGCACGCCCCGGGCCGGGATATCGCCGTGTTCGTCACCTGCCTGACACTTACCGTCTTCTTTGACATGGTGATTGCCATTACCGCGGGAGTGCTGCTGGCCTGCATTTTATTCGTCAATGAGATGGCAGCCATGACAAGAATTACAGATATCAGCGGCGACAGGAAATTGATCGACGTGAAGCTGCCCGCCCGCTGGGCCGTACTGAAAATCAACGGCCCGCTCTTTTTTGCCGCCGCGGACCGGGTATTCGGTGAAATCTCCGCCGGCCTGGCGACACGCGATGGCGTCCTACTTTCTATGGACGGCGTCACCCTGCTTGATGCGGGCGGGGTGGCCGCGCTGAATAAATTGATCGCACACTGTGACAACACGCGCAAGCGATTGGTGATTACCGATCTGCAGTTTCAACCGCTGAAAACGCTCGCCCGCGCCAAAATCGAGCCAGTACCGGGGGTCACATCTTTCTATTCCACTCTGAACGAGGCCATCCAACAGTTCAAGGAGGGGGCCACGCCTGTATGAAATTATCCGAAGCCACGGTGAAGGCCGGGGAGCATTATTTTGAGCTCGTGGAAATCAGGCGGAATCCCGCGGAAATTTCCGAATTCATCATCTGGTTATACGGCAGCGACGGAAAGTCCTTCATGCTCTGCGGCGAGAATGACTCCGTGCTGTCTTCGCGGAGTACCGACCTTCTGATCTCGACACTGAAAAAGGCGGGATTCAAAAAGGCGAAAATCTACTTCTAGCTCTGTCATGCCCGGCGGCCCGCTGTGTCTGACCGCGATGCCTCAGCCCGGTAAGAATTGACCAGTTTAGCTGGCATCCAGTCGCAATTGCCCCAGCCGCCTCGGCAACCAATACTGCAGCTATAGTCCTTTATACCCTGGAGACACTCATGCGCAACCAGCTCTGTGAACGCCTCGGCATCGATTACCCGATCTTTGCCTTCACTCACTGCCGCGACGTCGTGGTCGCCGTCAGCAAGGCCGGCGGTATCGGCGTACTGGGAGCGGTAGGCTTCAGCCCCGCGCAGCTGAAGGAGGAACTGGACTGGATCGACGCACACATCGGCGACAAGCCTTACGGTGTCGATATCGTCATACCCCAGAAATACGAGGGCATGGGGGACATGAGCGCCGAGGAGATGGAAGCCCAGCTGTGGAAAATGGTGCCCAAAGAGCACATGGACTTTGCCCAGAAGTTGCTGGCGGACGCCGGGGTGCCCCCCTGGCCGGACGGCAGCACCAGCATGGGCCTGATGGGCTGGACCGACGCTACCGCCACCCCCCTGCTGGAGGAGGCGCTGACCCGACCGCAGTGCGTCATGATTGCCAACGCCCTGGGTACCCCGCCCGCGGACAAGATCAAAATGGTACAGGATTCAGGCCGCCTGATCGGTGCGCTCTGCGGCAAGGTCAAGCAGGCGGTGGCCCACAAGGAGGCCGGGCTGGATTTCGTGGTGGCCCAGGGCGGTGAAGGCGGCGGCCATACCGGCAGCGTGGGTTCTATCGTACTGTGGCCGCAGATCGTGGATGCGCTCGGCGACACACCCATGCTGGCCGCCGGTGGCATCGGCAACGGCCGCCAGATCGCCGCCGCCATGGCGATGGGCGCGGCCGGTGTGTGGACCGGCTCCCTCTGGCTGACCGTCGAGGAGGCGCACACCCAGCCCGCCCAGAAGGAGTCGCTGCTGAAAGCGACCAGCGAGGACACGGTAATCTCCCGCTCCTGGACCGGCAAAACCTGTCGGATGCTGAAAAACGAGTGGACCGAGGCCTGGGCCCGTTCCGACACACCCGAGCCGCTGGGCATGCCCCTGCAGGGCATGGTCACCTCCGACGGCATGCGCCGTACGGCCACCTATGCGGGGGTCGGGGACTGCCAGAAAGTCGCGTTCAACCCATGCGGCCAGGTGATCGGGCAGATCAGCGAGGTGCAGTCCTGCCGCCAGGTCATTTACCGACTGCTGGATGAGTATGTGGACGCGGTCAACAGGGCCGGCAGCATGCTGCCGGAGGTCTGAGCAGGTTTCCTAGGCGGCCTTGCGCGATGCCGTCTTCTCCAGCTCGGCGTGCAGGTCCAGGAACTGCCCGGTCAGTTTATGACTGGGCGCCATGTCGATCAGCGGGCGGTGGTCGCGGTGGGACTCTTTCATCTTCACCGAGGTGTTCAGGTAGGTGTTGAATATCGGGTAACCCTCAGCCTCGAGTTCAGCCACCAGTTCGCCGGGCAGGCGCGCCTGGGAATTGAACTGGTTGATGACGATGCCCTCCACTTCCAGGTCCGGATTGTGGTCCTCGCGCAGCTCGGTGATGTTATCCATCAGGGAGTAGAGGCTCTGGCGCGCAAAACTGTCGCAGTCGAAGGGCACCAGTACCGAATCCGCCGCGATCAGGGCCGACTTGGAAAAGAAATTGAAATTGGGCGGCGTGTCGATATAGATGCGGTCGTACTCGTCATCGAGCTTGTCCAGGGCATCCCGCAGCTTGTATATCTTGTAGCGGGACTCCAGCTCCTTCTCGAGCACCGACAGCACCGGGCTGGAGGGCATCAGGTACAGGTTCTCGTAGGGGGTTTCCCAGACGAATGAGTCGGGGTTCTGGCGCATTTTGCGCGAACCCACGGTTTGCTTGAACAGGCCCGCCACGCCCTGGGCCTCCGCGGGAAACGCCTCGGCGTCTATCTCACCCACCAGGTAGTGCGTGGTGTTGCCCTGTACGTCCAGGTCAATCACCAGGGTGCGATAGCCCATTGCAGCCCCGATGGCCGCCAGGTTACAGGTAATGCTGGTCTTGCCGACCCCGCCTTTCTGATTGAAAACAACGCGTCTCATGAGTACCGGATCCACCGTGAAAGTGAGTTTTGAGGGGAGCCTTTAGTGTAAACAAAGGCAGGTGGCAATGTAAGCGGGCGGCGACAGAATTGGCCGCCCGGAGGGCAATTTTTCGGCGCCCCGGGGGCGCCGGCGGGATTTCAGTCCTTGATCGCGATAAGGTGAATTTCAAAGACCAGCGCGGTGTTGGGACCGATCGCGGACCCGGCGCCCTGCTCGCCGTAGGCAAGGCTGGGCGGGCAGGCTATGCGCCACTTGTCGCCCACCGACATCAGCTGCAACGCCTCGGTCCAGCCCGGGATCACCTGGTGAACACCAAATTCGGCAGGTTCGCCGCGCTCTACCGAGCTGTCAAATACGGTGCCGTCCACCAGGGTGCCGTGATAGTGGGTTACCACCGTGGAGGTCGGCCCCGGAGTCGCACCACCACCCGATTCCAGCACTTCATACTGCAGCCCGCTGGCGGTGGTTGTAACCCCATCCCTGGCCGCATTGGCCTCAAGGAAGATATCAGCCAGTTGCTGGCGCTTGCCCGCCTGTTCCGCGTCCTGCGCCTGCTTTCTTTTCTGAATCACCTGGTAGCTGGCATTGATCTGGCCGTCGTCGAGGGCCGCCTCCTGCTGGTTGTACCAGTGCTGGATTCCGGCCAGTACGGCGTCGAGTTCCAGCCCTTCAAAGCTGTTGCGGCGCAACTGGTCACCAAATTGCAGGCCAAAGCCATAGCTGGCCTTTTGTTCATCAGTGGTAAGTTCGACCGTGGGGAGTAATGCCATAATTGTTTTCCGGTATGCTGGTTTACGAGGGTGCGTACCTTAACATATGCAGTCAGTTTTAGGAGGGTGCAATGCCCGGCAGCGGGGAAATGCAGCGTGATATCGCCGATATACACCAGTTCTGGTTCGGCCCGCTCGATGGGGCCGGCTTTGCGACACCGGAACAACACCGACTCTGGTTCGGTGCCAGCCCGCAGGCCGACGCCACTATCGGTGCGCGCTTCGGAACACTGGTAGCGCGGGGCCTTGCCGGCGAACTGGAGAGCTGGGCGGACACTGACGCCGGTCTGATCGCACTGGTGCTGCTACTGGACCAGTTCACCCGCAACATCTACCGCGGCACCCCCGGTGCATTCGCCGGCGACGCCGCGGCCCTGACTGTGGCTCGCCAGGCGCTGGCAGCCGGCCGGCACCGCCAGCTGCCAAACATCCACCGGGTATTCCTGTACATGCCACTGGAACACTGCGAGGACCCGGCGATACAGGAGGAGTGTGTCCGGCTGTTTGCCGAGCTGGCGGCTGAAACCGGCGCCGCCGCAGTCGATGACTTCGCCCGCTACGCCATTGCGCACCGCGATGTTATCGCCCGTTTCGGCCGGTTTCCCCATCGCAACGCCATCCTGGGCCGCACTTCCAGTGCGGCCGAAACCGCCTATCTCGAAGAGCACGGCGGTTTTTGAACGGCCCTGTCGCCGCCCTGGACCACCTCCTGCAGCAAATAACGGCTCTGGCTCATCTGGGCCTGCCACACGCCGAAAGTGCCGCGGTCCAGGTCGTCGTAGACCTGGCGGATGGAATCGTTGACCTCCGGATACGCAACATGCTCCCAGGGACAATCCCCGCGCGCGAAAAACCCGCAGGCCTGGGACTCCACCCCGGGCATGCAATCGGTCGTTTCGACCGTGGCCCTGAATGCCACGTAAACCTGGTTGATGAACGTGATGGTGCCGGTCATGTAAAGCGCCAGCCGCTCGGGCGACAGCAACACACCCGCCTCCTCGCGCAGCTCGCGCGCCGCGCCCTGGGCGAGGGTTTCCCCGCTCTCGAGGTAACCGCCGGGAATCGCCCACAGGCCGCGCTTGGGCTCGAGGTCACGCTGCACCCACAGCAGGCGCTTCCCGCAGGCCACAAAACAGGTCACCACAATCATGGGGTGGTCGTGGCGCGGGACCTTACAAGTCCGGCAGAACCAGTGATTGCGCGGTTCGCCTGCCACCACGCGACGCTCCAGGCTGGCTCCACACTCCGGGCAATAGTTCATCTGCACAACGGGCGTATCTCCTTTACAGTATCCGGAAGTCTATCTCACTTTGCCCGCGGGGAAGCATTGCGGCTATGCTTGCACCCCCGTTCCCACGCCAGGAGACCGCAATGGCGGACCACGAACTGAAAGTACAACTGCTGCTGACCGGCAATGAGATCATGAGTGGCGACACCGTGGACTCCAATTCCGCCCTGATTGCCCGCCGCCTGGCAGAGCTGGCCATCACCGTGCACCGCAAGGTGACCGTGGGCGACGACATCGAGCTGCTGCAGGCCGAACTGGCCGCCATGGCGGATGACGCTGACCTGCTGATCGTCAACGGCGGTCTCGGCCCCACCATAGACGACCTCACTGCGGAGGTACTGGCCCGTGTAACCGGCGTCGACACAGAGGAGCACCCCCGGGCGCTGGCCCACCTGCAGGACTGGTGCGGGCGTCGCCGCCTGACCCTGAACGCCGCCAACCGCAAGCAGGCCATGCTGCCCGCGGGCGCCGACATTATCGACAATCCCATTGGCAGCGCCGTCGGCTTCGAAATGATGGTGGGCAAGTGCCGGGTCATCTGTACCCCGGGTGTGCCGGGGGAGCTGGCCGCCATGCTGGATATCATCATCGCCGACCTGGCGCGACGCACCGAGCGGCCACTGGAACGCAGCATCCTGCGCCTGCAGACCTTTGGCCTGGGCGAGTCCACCGCCCAGCAGATGATCAGCGATGGCATCGGCGACTGGCCCGGGGAGGTCGAGCTGGGCTTCCGGGCCGGGGCACCGCAGATGGAAATCAAGCTGAGTATCAACTCCGCCGGTGCCATGGCTGCCCGGCAGCGCTGCCGGGAGCAGCTGGAGCAGCTGTTTGGAGACCATATCATCGGCGAGGGTGACATGACCCTGGCGGCCCGGGTGCTGGACCTGCTGCGCGAGCGCGGTGCCACCCTCACCACTGCCGAGTCCTGCACCGGCGGGCTGATCGCCTCCATGTTGACCAGGATCCCGGGGTCCTCCGACAGCTTCCACGCCGGCTTCGTCACCTACGCGAACAGCATCAAGCACGCGGTGCTGGGCGTGGACGAACAGGTCCTGGCAAGAGAGGGTGCGGTGAGCGAGCCCGTGGTCAGGCAGATGGCGCTGGGCGCGATGGAGCGCTCAGGGGCGGACTATGCGATTGCGGTGTCCGGTATCGCGGGCCCCGACGGGGGCACCCCGGACAAGCCGGTGGGGACGGTGTGGCTGGCCTGGGGCTCAAGGGACGAACTGCACAGCTGCTGCCTGCGCTGGCCGGTAGAGCGCACCCTGTTCCAGACCATGGTGGCCGCCGCGGGCCTGGATATGATCCGCCGCGTACTGCTGGGGCTGGATACGGAACCGCGCTACTTCAGCCAGCGACGGGTGTAGAGCCCTCGCACTCAGGCGTCCTCGATAACCACACCGTCTGGAGTCGCGTCTGCCCGGTGCCAGACCAGGGAGTGGAAACGCGTTGCGCTGCCCGCCTGGTCCTTGCCGCTGAGTACCAGCGTCTGGCCGTCCAGTTCGGCGTGACGCAGCTGTTCCGAGCCGGGGAAGTTCGGGTTGAGGCTCTGGGTGACATAGTGGATGACATCCCCGTCCACCACCCGGTAGCGCCCCGCGTAGTGAAAATAAGAGGAAAAGGCCTCCGCCTTTACCGCGTCGGGCAACTTGCGATAGCTCACATCATCCGGCAGGGGCTCGCGGCCCGAACGGGCGATGGCGGCGCTCATCCAGCCGTCTTTGCTGTACACCAGCAGGCCCTCGGGCTCCTCGCCGTAGGGGTAGGTGAAGTCCTCGCGGTCCGAATAACCGATAGTCCAGGATTCGAGTTGCCAGGTACCGACCAGGTCTTCCTTGCTAATCATGGCGCTTTACCTCTCCTAATTCAGGGCTGTAGTTGTTCGATAGTCCAGCTGGCGTTCTCCTGCCGCCGGTACAGGAAGCGGTCGTGCAGGCGGTGCTCGCCCCCCTGCCAGAACTCGATGCGCTCGGGGAGCACGCGGTACCCGCCCCAGAAATCCGGTACCGGAATTTCACCCCGGCCAAACTTTTCCCGCAGCGACCGCACCTGCTCTTCAAGCAGCGCGCGGGCGGACACCGGCCGGCTCTGGCGCGAGGCCCAGGCGGCGATCTGGCTCTCCCGTGGGCGGGTTATGAAATAACTGGCGGACTCCGCCACCGACATTTTTTCGACCACGCCGCCGACGATGACCTGACGGTCCAGCTCATTCCAGGGAAACAGCAGGGATACCCGCGGGTTGTGGGCGATGGCCGCCGCCTTGGCACTGCCGTAGTTGGTGTAAAACACGAAACCGCCATGGGACAGGCCCTTGAGCAGCACGATACGCTGCCAGGGCATGCCGCCCTCCTCCACCGTTGCCAAAACCATGGCGGTGGGGTCCTTGAGCCCGGCCCGGACCGCCTGCTCCAGCCAGCTCTCAAACTGGCGCAGCGGCGAATCGTCCAGCATATCCCGGCTCAGCCCGCCGGCAATGTACTCCCGCCTGAATGCCTCGTAATGCGCTGTCACACCCTGTCCCTGTGTCATGGGATAGCCGCCACTCTACTGCGGGGGGAAGCGGGCGAATATCGCCGCAGCCGCTGCCAGCCTCGCCTGCTCTGCCGCAGCCGTGCCCGGCTCGGCGGTTAGCTCCGTTTTCAGCACCGAGCGCCAGACCGGCTGGTTGCGCATCGGATCGATCATATCCACGATGAGGGTGCCCTTGGCATATCGCGCCCCACCCTCGACCGCCATGTCGCAGCCCTGGCAATCCCTGGCATCTGCCTCCACCAGGTCACGGGTGACAAGGTACCAGCTCAGGAACAGGTCTGCCTGCCGGCTCGATGACACCACCTGAAATCCCTTGCGGGCCAGTTCATCGGTGAGGGCGCTGTTGATCCGCTGGATCTGGGCGTCGCTCACCTGGATGGTTGCCGCATCCGTGCGGCTGGCGGGCTCGATATATATTTTGTTCACCCCGGCAAAGCTGAACTGCTGGTCGTAGGTCATGCTGGTGGTGGGTGTCGCCGGGGCGCTGCTGCAGGCGCCCACCAGCGGCAGCAATAGCAACATGACGATGGTCCAGGGGGTGCGCTGTCTCATGCTCGGGTTCCTGTTGGCTGGAGCCGCATTATAGTCAATCGCTGGTGCTGGGATACACCGGCGCGCGCAGGCCCGCGGCCGGAATCTGGGGGAAGGGGTAGAAATCCCGCCAGTCGTCGCCAAAGTCTTCCGCGAGGCTTTGCCCGAATGCCCGCTGGTAGCAGTCGTCCATGCCCGCATCGATTTCTTCTGGCTTCGCCAGGCCTGTCAGCAGCGCCGCTTCCATCAGTCCCTCCGTCCGCAGGCGCAGGGACGGGGGCACGTCGTCGCCGCCGGCCAGGGCGGTGAACATCGTTGTCCAGCGGCTTTCGAGTTCCTTTAACAGTGCTGACATAGGTTTTAGGCCTGGTGTGTTAGTGCTGTCACCGGACGGAGGTGGATTTCCCTCGAGGGACTCGCCGTAGACCCATCCATGGGGGCTCGTATCGCGCATCCATGCGCTCAACGGTCCCCCGAGGGAAATCCACCTCCATCCGGCGGCTCCGTTCGACCATAGACAAGCTCCGAAATTGCAAATGGATAACATGCCCACTCAATACGGAACGACAAATCCGGCCCACGAGTATGCGGTGCTCCGCAAAACAGTTAAAGTCCGGGTTCACCCAGACCAGGACTCTCGCCAAGATGAATCGCTTGCAACGACTTTTCCTCCCCCTTCTCGCGCTGCTCATGTTCACCGCCACCAGCGGCTGGACCCAGGACACAGCGGTGGAGGAACCGCTGATCATCGACTTCAACGAGCGCTTTCTGCCGGTGGTGGCACGCCACGGCATGGTGGTGGGGCCCGAGCAGCTCGCGGGGGAGATCGGCAGCCGGATTATGCAACAGGGCGGCAACGTGGTGGATGCGGCGGTGGCGACCGGTTTCGCGCTGGCGGTCACCTACCCCCGGGCGGGCAATCTCGGCGGTGGCGGCTTCATGTTGATCCACCTCGCAGAGGGCAACCGGCAGGTTTTCATCGACTACCGGGAGGTCGCCCCGGCGGCGGCCAGCCGCGATATGTTCCTGGGGGAGGACGGCAAGGAAGACCTGATGCGTGAGTATTTCAGCCTGCAGGCCTCCGGCGTTCCAGGCACGGTAGCGGGACTGCTCCATGCCCTGGAGACCTACGGCAGCATGAGCCGTGAACAGATACTGGCGCCCGCCATCGCCCTCGCAGAGGAGGGCATACCGGTGTCCTTCGCCCTCAGCTACGAGCTGGACACCCAGGGCAAGCGCCTGCGGCAGGACCCGGAGTCGCTGCGGCTGTTCTTCAAGGCCGATGGCAGCCCCTACGAGATCGGTGACAGATGGCGCCAGCCCGACCTCGCCAGGACCCTGCGCCAGATCTCCAGGCACGGTGCGGATGCGTTCTACCGGGGCGACATAGCCCAGCGCATCGTGGCGGCGATGGAATCGGGCAACGGCCTGATTACGATGAAGGACCTCGCCGATTATCGCGCCATTGAGCGCCCTCCCCTGCGCGGTCGCTTCAGAGAGTTCGAAATTGTGTCGGCGCCGCCGCCCTCCTCAGGCGGCGTGCACATCGTACAGATTCTCAACATGCTGGAGTCCGACGACCTGGCGGGCATGGGTCACAACAGCGCCGCGTACCTGCACCTGCTGGCAGAGAGTATGAAGCTGGCCTACGCGGACCGCAGTCAGTACATGGGAGACCCGGATTTTACTGACCTGCCGGTGGCGCAGCTGATCGACAAGGACTACGCGGCGCGCCTGCGCAAATTGATAGACCCTGCAAAGGCCACGCCCTCGACAACAATCAGGCCGGGACAAGCGCTGCTCCCCGAAAGCAAGGACACCACCCATTACTCGGTGGCCGATGAAAAGGGCAACATGGTGAGCAACACCTATACCCTGAATGCCAGCTTCGGTTCGGCCATTGCGGTGCCCGGCACCGGCATGCTGCTCAACAACGAGATGGGGGATTTCGCCGCGCGGCCCGGCCAGCCCAACCTGTTCGGGCTGGTACAGGGCGAAACCAACAGCATTGCAGGCGGCAAGCGCCCGCTGTCATCCATGAGTCCCACTATCGTGTTCCGGGACGGCAAGCCCTGGCTGGCGACCGGCAGCCCCGGCGGCAGCCGCATCATCACCACCGTGCTGCAGACGCTGCTCAATGCGATGGCCTTCGATATGAATGTCGCGACCTCCGGCATCAGTGCCCGCATCCACCACCAGTGGCTGCCGGACGAAATACTGGCGGAGAGCGGCATCAGCCCGGACACTGTGCGGCTGCTGGAGCAGATGGGGCACAAGGTGGAACTGGGGGGCAGAACCATCGGTCGCACCCAGTCCATCATGATGGAGGACGGCTGGTTGCTGGGCGCCACCGACACCCGCAGACCACAGGGCTGGGTGGCGGGTTACTGACTAGCTGCCTGCGGGCAACCGCACCTTGGCGGTCTGGCGGCTAAGGGCCACCAGTTCGCCGGCGCTGTCCCAGAATTCCCCGTCTTCCTCGATCACCCCCCTCGTGAGGTGGCGCGAGTAAAAACGGGCCTGCAGCGGCCCCGGGGCGGGGCGGGCCCGCACCTGTACCGTAAGCTCTATGGTGGGCACCCAGTGCAGGGGGCCAAATATGGTGAAGGCCGGCGGGGCGAAGGCATCGGCGAACATCAGCAACGAGATCGCATCCGGCGTGGTGCCGTCGCGGTGCCGTATCCAACCGCAGAACTCACCACTGCCATTGGGCTCGCGCCGGCTGAACACTTCCACCCCGCTGACCAGGCGGATATCCACCCGCTCGCGAAAAAACTCGACATTGTCCTGCCCGCTGGGCGTGCACTCTTCCCAGGACGGATACTGGGGTCGCGGCTTGGCGGACCAGGTTTCCCCCGCCAGGCTTGACAGGTCGGTGTAGGCGGCAGTCACCAGCACTTTCAATTCACCCTGCTGGAACATCCGCACGCTGGCGTGGGTCGTGTTGCGCCCGACACGCAGGGGCTCCACATGGCAGTCGATCGGCCCGAGTACCGTCGGCGCCAGGAAAAAGGCGTTGACCGACAGTGGATCGGGGTGATCCAGCGCTGCGCTGAGGACCCTGCCCGCCACCGCCAGCACATAACCGCCATTGGGCACGGCGCCGATGCGCCAGCCCTCGCGCAGTTCCCCGCGCCAATGGTTTTCGGCCACCTGTAAAACGGCAGTGTCACCCGCAAACTGGCTCATCCACTTCCTCCACCCGACTGTGTGAACACCCGTGCTCCAGTGCGCGAGCCCCACAAAAGCCGGCTATTCTGTCTGCCCCGGGCGGTAATGTATATACTTGGAGACCGTGCTGAGTCCTGGATTGCTCCCCCACATATGTACCGCAGTTGCGAGAATCGATATGAAGCCGGCAGCGCCTAGAACCACACTGGCTTGCCTGTTGCTGGCGGGCACACTGGCAGCCAGCCCGCTGCTGCTGGCCCAGCAGGACGGTGACGACAGCGCGGACATTAACGGCGTCGACCGGGCCACGGAACGGTCGCTGCTGGATGCCATCCGGCGCCTCGAGTCACGCGATGGCGCATACTCGGCCGACCTGCCCGAGCAGATGCTGAGCCTGGGGCTGGCCCTGCAGCAACAGGAACGCCATGTCGAAGCGGTGGATATATTCAAACGCGGCGTGCACCTGGCACGCATCAATAACGGGCTGTACTGCCCGGAGCAGATTCCGCTGCTCAATGGAGAAATCCAGAGTTCTATCGCACTGGGCGAGTACGGCCGCGTGGACGAACTCCAGCAGTATCTCTACCGCGTACAGCTGCGCGGCCTGGCCACTGGCGAACAGCGTGCCGCGGCCCTGCTCAAGCAGGCTGACTGGCACTTCAACGCTTACCAGCTGGGCATAGGCGACCGGGGGGCAGACCGGCTGATGACCATGTGGGAGCTGTACCGGCTGGCCTGGAGTGACATCAGCAGCACCCTGGGAGATACCTCGCCCGCAATGCTGCCCCCCCTGTACGGCCTGTTGCGGACCCAGTACCTGATCAGCGAATACCGCGCAGAAAACGAGCCACAGGCCAGCGGGCTGAGTTCGGGCTACACCAATGCGGATGGCAACCGCTTCTACGCCTACCGCTCCGAAAACTATGAACTGGGTCGCAGCGTGATCACGGCCATCTACCAGGTCCAGCAGGCCAACCATGGCACCGACAGTGACGAGGCCGTCGGGGCCATCGTCAGCCTGGGCGACTGGGCGCTCTGGAATGACCACCGGGCCGACGCCACCAAAACCTACCAGTTGGCGCTGGCGGAACTTGCGCGGCGCGCTGCTGCCCAACAGGAAGAGCCGCAACTGCTGGACGAGCCGGTGCCGCTGCCGGACATCAACGGCCTGCGAAGGCTGCCAACGCCTGTGAGCCCCGAGCGGGGCAATATACTGGTAGAATTCGCCGTGGACGACCGGGGAGAGGTGACGGACCTGGTGAGGCTGGACACAAACGAGGATATCGACGACGCGGCAAACCGCCTGATGCGGGCGCTGCGCAACACGCAATTTCGCCCCCGCTTCGTGGCAGGACAACCGACGGGGACCGATAAACTGGTCAGGGCATATGAGATCAAACCGTAAGGCAGGGTGGATACTGGCGCAGTTGGCGGGCATCGCCGCTGCCTGCCTGTTACTGGGCGGCTGCCCCAGCGCCAGCACCCCTACCACTCCCCAAACTCCGTCCACGCCGAGCTCCACTGCGCCCACACCACCGCCGAGCAGCAGTGGCAGTCCCTCGAGCAGCCAGGGCTCCCAGGGTAGCGCCACCAGCAGTCCCTCGAGCAGCTCTGCGGGCAGCCAGGGCCAGGAGGGCAGCGCCTCCAGCGAAGCGTCCGGCGAAGCAGGCGCGGCCAGCGCGAGCCAGGGCACCGAATCGGCCAGCGGCGGCGAGCCTGCCAGCGGCCAGGGCGAGGCGGGCGGACAGAGCGCCAACGGCGACTTCGGTGAATTTCCCCAGGGAGAAGCGCCGGGCGCCAGCGGCGAACAGGCTTCCGTCGATGCTGCGGGCGATGGCACCCAGGCTGGCGGTGAACCCGGTTTTGGCGAGCCGGGCGGCGCCGGCAGCGAGGCCCTGCCGGACCTGCGCGATGAGCCCAGCTTCGAGCAGGTGATGGCCGGCATGGAAGAGGCCATGGGCGAACCCGGCACAGCGGCCGGCCAGGCTGGCGCTGCGGGTCAGCAGGGCAGCAGCGGTACCGACCGCGAGGCGGGCAGCGCAGCGGCCGGCGGCCAGCCGGGCGACGCAGCGGGTACGGCAGCTGGCGGCGGCTACTACGGCCTCCCCGGGGCAACCCCCGGGACCGGCACAGGCGGCCCCCTGACCCCGGCCGAGCAGGTCGCGGTGCTGGATGCGCGCCTGGAAAAAGGTACCGGTGAATTCGACTCGATGATTCTCCAGGAACAGACAGAGCAGCGCCGCACTGCCCGACAGCGACCACAAACCAGCCAGACACAATCCGGACAACCCGGCTCCGGCGGCGACAGTGGTGGCTCGGGAGATGGAGGCGGCATGGCCGATGCCGGCGAGTATGGCAGCGGCGGCTACAGCACGGGTGGCGGCATGGGCGGAGCCGGTGGTGGCGGCGGCGAGATACCCCAGGACGCGGCCAAGTACCCGCCGCCCAAGGATATACCCAGTGGCAATGATGATGACGTCGTGGCCCGCCAGTTGCGCGAAGCCGCCATGCGCGAACCGGACCCGGCGGTGCGGGAAAAGCTCTGGGATGAATATCGCAAGTACAAGGGCATCAGTAAGTGAGAGCATCGCACCTCATAGTTGCCGTGGCCCTGTCGCTGCTGCTCGGTGGCTGCGTCAGCCAGACCATCACTACCACCTCTGTACCGCGGCTCGACACCTCCTCCACAGAGGTTCCCGAGAACCAGCTGCTGGACGTGGGCATCTCTATATTCGACCCGGGCATTGCCGACTATGAGGAGGGCGAGCAAACCTATCCAGAGGTACGCAAGGCCGAGGCCCGGCTAATGCCCTTCCTGCTGGCGGAAGCCATGCAGGACAGCGGCGCCTGGGGCGCGGTGCGGGTAGTGCCAAATCCGGAGCAGATCAACGACCTGGTGGTGACCGGCAAGATACTGCACTCCGACGGAGAAGAACTGCAACTGGAGGTCAAGGCGACCGATTCCAGTGGTCACGTCTGGCTGGACAAGGAGTACACGGGGGAGGCCAGCCGCTACGCCTACGAGATGACCACGCGCAGCCAGTACGACCCGTTCCAGGCGGTCTACAACACCATTGCCAACGACCTGCTGGAGCAGCAGGAAAAGCTGCGGCAGCAGGATCGGGAAAACATTCGTCTCATCACCGAGCTGTTGTTCGCCCGCAGCTTCTCCCCCGAGGCCTTCGACGGCTACCTGGGCACCACCAGGAAGGGCGAATACATTATTCTGCGTCTGCCGGCCAAGGACGACCCGATGCTGCAGCGCGTCATCAGCATCCGCGAACGGGACCAGATGTTCATCGATACCCTGCAGGAGTATTACCGGTCTTTCGGCAACCAGATGCACGACCCCTACCAGGAGTGGCGCAAGCAAAGTTACGAGGAGGCGGTGGCGCTGCAGGAGCTGAAGGCCGAGAGCACCCGCCAGCTGATAGCGGGGGGCGTCGCACTGATCGCGGGAATAGCGGCGGCGACCACCGGTGACAGCTCGACCAGCCGGGTAGCCGGCCAGGTGGCTGTGCTGGGCGGCGGCTACCTGCTCAAGAGCGGACTGGAAAAACGCAACGAGGCCCAGATCCACGTCCAGGCCCTGGAAGAACTGGGGATGTCGCTGGAAGCCGAAATAACGCCGCAGGTCATCGAACTTGAGGACCGCACAGTCATGTTGCACGGCAATGTCGAGGACCAGTACGCCCAGTGGCGCGAGCTGCTGGCGGACATCTACCGGGCGGAGGTTGGCGCACTGGAGCCCCCTACAGACAAAAAAGCTGCAACTGATACACTCTGACCCGTTTCTGAATCGACAAGGCTCCACCACCGCATGCCATCCCACAATGAGCAAGTTCAGCCCACCCCGTTCGACGTGGTGGAGCCCACCCCCGTAGCGCCGGCAGCCGCTACAGGCAAGCAGCGGCGCGAGGGCACGCCGGGCTGGGTGTTACCCGCCCTGGGGGGTCTGGTACTGCTGGCGGTGCTGGTGATTTTCTGGCTACCCCAGCGGGTCAGCGCCCCGGCACCTGCAACGGCGCCGGCGGAAGTCGACGCCCAGACCCAGGTGGCACCGGCCAGCGGCGGCGCCACTGGCAGCAAACCTGCCGGCCCCGACGTTTCTCCCTGGTCCGATGCCCAGCTGGCGAAACTGCGCAAGGAGGCGCAGGACGTGCTGGCCGAATTACTGGAGCTGCAGGAAGCGCTTGAGGAGCGCGGGGTCCAGCAATGGGCGCCCGAGCAGTTCGCCGCCGTGGCGGCGCTGGCGACCGCCGGCGACGAGTTGTATCGCAGCCGCGATTACGCCGAGGCCGGCAACCAATACGATGCGGGGCTCAAGCAGCTGCAGGCCTTGCAGGCAGGCATCCCGGCCGAGCTGGCACGACAGCTGGCACTGGCGCGGGAAGCGCTGGAGGCCGGCGACCTGGAGCAGACCAACGCCGCCCTGGACATGGCCGAGGCCATAGATCCCGGCAACGCCGAGGCAGCCGGGCTGCGCCGGCGGGCGGAAGTACTGCCACAACTGCAGGGGCTGCTGGAAAGTGCCGCGGCGGCGGAACAGGCCAGTGACCTGGCGAGCGCCATCGAGCTGCTCAAGCAGGCTGTTGCGCTGGATCCGGCTCACCAGC
>JAHEBL010000210.1 GCA_024642265.1 Haliea sp.
GCCTGGTTCGGGCCAATTCGCGCCAACGCCCTCAGCCAGCTGGCCAGCGAACCCCGGTTCCTGCTGGAGACCGCACTGGGCGCCGTCGCCATCGGCTGTACCGCAGTGATGGCTTTTCGCACCGCGATCCCCGGGGCGGCCGGCAGGCAGGGCGTGCTGATCGCTCTTGGGCTTGTCCTGCTCTGGCTGGCGAACTACGTGGTCGATCTGGCCCACCCCGCCCTCGAGCCTTCCATGCTGGGCAAACGCGACCACTGTGTTGTCGAAACATTCCTGTTTGCCCTGCCGCCTGCGTGTCTCGCACTGCTGCTCAGCCGCCGCTTTTTCCCGCTGCGGCCCGTTTACAGTGCCTTTTTGTTTTGCCTGGCAGCGGCGATGTTGCCCGCCCTGTATATGCAGCTCGCCTGCATGTACATACCCGCGCATATCCTGCAGATGCACATACTGCCAGCCCTGCTGGTGACGTTGGCGGGCACGCTGTGCACCTGGGGCTGGCTGAGCTTGCGGCGCTAGCGCGCCGCGAGCAATGCCTTCTGTCCGCCCATCACCTGTTTGGTGGCTGCGAAAACCGACATGGCCGGTTTAGCCCGCCCATGACGGCCGAGCTCCTCGAGCTGGGCGTAGTACCAGTACATCACCGCGAAAATGGTGAGGGGACGAATGGCCTTTATCCGGCTGAGCCCCGATAGCCAGGCCGGTAACAGTGCAAGCTGGTTTTCGTAGCGGGGCAGTTCATCCAGCCCGGCCAGTAACTGCGCCGGTGCATCGGTCATCACGCACATGGGGCGGCCCAGGCCGATAAGATCGGCGCCACCGCCGCTAACCGCCTGCTCCATCGCCGCCCGCAGGCGGAAACCCCCGGTGACCATCAGTGGTATCGACACCTTTTCCTGCATCGCCAGGGCGAAATCGACAAAATAGGCCTCGCGCATCATGGTGGAGTGGGCCACGTTCTGCTCTTCCACTTCCTCCATACCCTCGACCCCGATCAGCCGCGGCTGCTCGTAGGTTCCGCCGGAGATCTCGATCAGGTCGACGCTGGCCTGCTCCAGCCATGCGGCCACCTGCAGGCTGTCCTCGAAGGCAAAGCCGCCTTTCTGGAAGTCCGCGCTGTTGAGCTTCACGGCAACGGGGAAGTCCGGACCCACGGCCGCCCGCACCGAGGCAACCACCTCCAATAACGCCCTGGCACGGTTCGCCAGTTCGCCGCCATAGCGGTCGGTGCGCTGGTTACTGCGCGGACTGAGGAACTCGGACAACAGGTAACCGTGGGCCGCATGCACCTGCACGCCGGTGAAGCCGGCCTCCTTGACCGCCGCGGCGCACACGCCAAACCGACGCACGATTTCCTCGATCTCGGCAATGGTAAGCGCCACCGGCTGACCGAACTGGCCGCCCGGCATGCCAAGCTTTACCGCGGAGGGCGCTTTAGGGTGCGGGTTGACCATTTTCTGGGTCTGGCGGCCGGCGTGGCTGATCTGAGCCCAGAAGTGGTTACCGTTGCGGGTCGCGGCCTGCGCCCAGCGTGCGAGCGCCGCCTGCATGGCCGCATCGGGCTCCCGGTCGACCACCACGTTGCCGGGCCGTTCGAGATGATCCGCGTCCACCTGGATATTGCCGGACAACAGCATGCCCGAGCCGCCGTCACTCCACAGGCCATACAGCCGCTCCAGCTCCGGCGTTGGCACACCCTGCGGTGTCGCCAGTCCCTCGGTCATGGCGGCCTTGGCGAGGCGATTGGGAATCACGGCCCCGCAGGGCAATGTCAGGGGCTGTGCGAGTACGTTGTCCATGGGTAAATCCTCAAGGTGTGCAATTATTGGCAGGGATTATACGGACAGTGACACAATAGGACACAGGCAAATGGTACCCGGTCGTCGATTGCCGGCCCCGGCCATCCCCTGTAAAACACAGTCCAGGACTGAAACGACCAGCAGGCGCTAACACAATGACACCGGAAGAGTTTCGCAAGGCAGGCCACGAGCTGATCGACTGGATCGCGGACTATCGCCAGCAGATTCCCGCGCTGCCCGTGCGCGCCCAGGTCCGGCCCGGGGAGGTCCGGGCCGCCCTGCCGCAGCATGCCCCCGCAGGCATCGACGACTTCAGTGCGCTGCTGGCGGACCTCGAACGGGTGATCGTGCCCGGCGTCACCCAGGTGCAGCACCCCATGCACTTTGGCTGGTTCCCCTCCAACGCCTCCCTGGCCTCGGTGCTGGGCGACATCGCCAGCTCCGGCATGGGAACCCTGGGCATATCCTGGGAGAGCTGCCCATCCCTGACGGAACTGGAAGAGGTCATGTGTGACTGGATGCGCGAGTTGACCGGACTGGGCAGCCAGTGGCGCGGCACCATACACGACACCGCCTCCACGGCCTGTGTCACCGCCATGATCCTGGCCCGGGAGCGGGCCAGCCGGTTCAGCAAAAATAGTGCCGGACTGCAGGCGGTATCTGCCCCGCTGATTGTCTACAGCACCGCCCAGGCGCACTCCTCCATTGCCAAGGCGGTGCAGTTGGCAGGCTTCGGCAATGACAACCTGCGCATGGTCGCCGAAGACCCCTGGACCAGGGCCATGCTGCCGGACGCCCTGGCCGCGGCGATCGAGCAGGACCTGGCCGCGGGCAACATCCCCGCCGGCGTCGTCTGCTCGGTGGGGGCGACGGGCACCACCGCGATGGACCCGGTGGAGGAGATCGCCGCCATCGCCAACCGCCACGGGGTGTGGCTGCACGTGGACGCGGCCATGGCCGGTTCCGCCATGCTGCTGCCGGAATACCGCCACCTGTGGCAGGGCGTCGAACAGGCCGATTCGCTGGCCTGGAACCCCCACAAGTGGATGGGCACCATCCTCGACACCGCCCTCTTCTATGTGCGCGATGTCGCCCACCTCGAAGCCGTGATGTCGACCAATCCCTCCTACCTGCGTTCGCGCGCAGACGGACAGGTCACCCAGTACCGCGACTGGGGCATTCCCCTGGGGCGTCGTTTCCGCGCCCTCAAGCTCTGGTTCCACCTGCGGCTGGATGGTGTCGAGGCTATCAGGAGCAGGCTGCGACGGGATCTCGACAACGCCCGCTGGTTCACGCAGCAGGTGGAGGCAGCC
>JAHEBL010000211.1 GCA_024642265.1 Haliea sp.
CAGTCCAATGGCAGCTCCGAACCCCAGTCCAGGAGCTGGAACCGGCTGATTGCCTCGGCCCTGTTCGAACACAGGAATTTCTCCCTGGTGACCAGCGCCTGGTACCGGGTGCCGGAACGAAACAAGGACGACGACAACCCCGACATCGATGACTACATGGGCAATGGGCAGTTGCAGGGCGTCTGGAAGTGGCCGGATTACACCCTCGGCTTCACCCTTCGCAACAATCTCAGCAGTGACAACAAGGGCGCCATCCAACTGGACTGGACCTTCCCGATCAGTCAGCGTTTCAGTGGTTATGTCCAGTACTTCAACGGCTACGGCGAGAGCCTGATCGATTACGACGAGAGCACCAACAGGATCGGCATCGGCGTCAGTCTGACCGACCCCTTCTGACAACCGCCCGATTAGCTATACAAGGCTGAAGGACACCGCCAGTGTGGCCACCGATATGGCGATGATGCTCATCAGCTTGATCAGGATATTCAGGCTGGGGCCGGAGGTATCCTTGAAGGGGTCACCAACCGTGTCGCCAATCACCGCAGCGCGGTGCGCCGGCGAGCCCTTGCCACCGTGCTGACCAGCCTCAATATACTTTTTGGCGTTATCCCAGGCGCCGCCGGCATTGGACAGGAACACCGCCATCACGAAACCTGTGCACAACCCGCCTACCAGCAGGCCGATCACCCCCGCCACCCCCAGCAGCAGACTGACCGCCACCGGCGTTGCAACCGCGATAACCGAGGGCCAGATCATTTCGCGCTGCGCACCCAGGGTCGATATTTCGATACAACGGGCGTAGTCCGGCTCTTCGGTGCCCTGGAGAATTCCCGGAGTTTCCCTGAACTGGCGCCGCACCTCGGCCACCATTGCGGCGGCGGCCCGACCCACCGCCTGCATGGTCAGGCCACTGAAAACAAAGGCTGACATGGCGCCCAAAAACAGCGCCACCAGTACCACCGGGTTCAGCAGTGTGACATTGAAATACACCATGAAGTCCACCAGTGTAGCGTCCCGGGTAGCCACCTGGACGTTGTGGGGCAGTTGCAGCATGGCATGCCCGGACTGCAGCAGCGCAACCCGCACCACCTCCAGATAGGAGGCGATCAACGCCAGCGCGGTAAGCGCAGCGGAGCCGATTGCGAAGCCCTTGCCGGTGGCGGCGGTGGTATTGCCCAGGGAGTCGAGTGCGTCGGTACGGGCGCGTACCTCAGGACCCAGGCCACTCATCTCGGCATTGCCGCCGGCATTGTCGGCAATCGGTCCGTAGGCATCGCTGGCCAGGGTGATGCCGAGGGTGGACAGCATGCCCACCGCCGCGATCGCCACGCCATAAAGTCCCCGGGTGACCTCCGCAGGATCAAGGCCCGTGCTGGACAGAAAGGCAAACAGGGTACCTGCGGCGACCGCCATGACCGGCACCACTGTAGACAACATGCCGGTACCGATGCCGGCGATCAGCGTGGTGGCAGGGCCGCTCTCCGCCGCAGCCGCGATGGCCCGCGTGGCGGGGTAGGAGGGGGACGTCGCGTATTCCGTGGCGCGCCCGATGACAATGCCCGTCAGCAGGCCAATCACCACCGCGCCCCAACTGCCCCACAGGTTGGGCATCCCCAGCCAGTAGAGCGCCGGCAGGGAAAGCAGTGCCACCAGCACGGCGCTGGTGTTGATCCCCCGGGACAGGGCGGCCAGCAGTGCGCCCTGATCCGCCTCCTCGCCCGTCCTGACCATAAAAACGCCGGCAATAGAGACCAGGATGCCCAGCCCCGCAATCATGAAGGGCGCGGTGATGGCCCGGGCCTGCAATATGTCGTCACCGACAAAGGCCGCGGCGCCCAGGGCACAGGCAGCGAGCAGCGAGCCACAGTAGGATTCGAACAGGTCCGCGCCCATCCCGGCCACGTCTCCCACGTTGTCCCCGACATTGTCGGCGATCACAGCGGGGTTGCGTGGGTCGTCCTCGGGAATACCCGCCTCCACCTTGCCCACCAGATCCGCCCCCACATCCGCGGCCTTGGTATAGATCCCGCCGCCCACCCTGGCAAACAGCGCCTGCAGGGAGGCGCCCATGCTGAACGTCAGCACCGTGGTGGTCACCAGTACCAGGCGGTAACCGTCAGCGGAAGCTGGTGTCAGCCAGTTGACCAGCAGGAACCAGCCGGCGCAATTTGCCAGCCCCAGCCCAACCACCGCCAGGCCGATGACGGCGCCACTGCGAAAGGCAACCCGCAAACTCTGCCCCAGGGAGGTGCGGGCCGCCGCCGCTGTGCGGGTGGAGGCCAGGGTAGCGGTCTGCATGCCGATGTAGCCGGCCAGCGCCGAAAACAAACCGCCACACAGGAAAGTGAACGGAAGCCACCGGTTCTGCACATCAAAGCCGTAGGCGAGCACCGCGAACAGTGCGGCCAGTATGACGAATACCACCGCCATGACCCGGTATTGCTGGCGCAGGTAGGCCATGGCGCCCTCGCGCACATGCCCGCCGATACGGCGCATCAGCGGAGTACCCTCATCCTGGCGACGCATCGACCGGAAGAACAGCATGGCGAACAGCAGCGCGGCAAGGGCGGCGACAGGCGCCAGCCAGAACAGGGGCTCAGTCATTGCTCAATTACCTTGGGCTGGCACAGGACACTACACTTCCATGGCCGGCGTCTGCGCGGCGCGCCACCAGCTGAAGTGATGTGCTTCGAGTTCAGCTACCGTGGGGAACCGGTAGAATGCAAAGTCATGCTGGTCACCCACGTAAAAGCCGCCCCGGATAGTGCGGTAAAACACACCCTCGTTGACCTGCTTCAGGACCAGTTTGCTGTTCTTGCCGTCGCCGGCCAGCAGATCCACCAGCACGTCGCGCAAATGCGCAAGATTGGGATAGGGCAGATCGTTTGCCAGGCCGTTAGCCGGGTCCTTCGCCAGTCCCCGCAGGGCCAGTTGGGAAAATACAATGCGCGGTACGTGCACGGGTCGCCGTGGGTCGGTGATCGCCCGGCAGAATTCCAGTGGCTCCAGCAAACTGGCCACCATGGGATCAATCGGGCAGAACTCCTGGTAAAGATGAGCGCGACGATCCGGCTCGCTGA
>JAHEBL010000109.1 GCA_024642265.1 Haliea sp.
GAAAAGACGCCCGGATTTTTCTCGACGATCTCGAATACCATCAACATATTCCAGGACCAGATTACCAGGAGTCGACTTGAGGCAGACCCTGCGGACGTATTGATTGAACCAAAAGTCGGCGACATAGGAATGTTTGAATTTCAGCGCGCAGCCGACGCGATCATGGAAGGTGAGGCCTGCGTGCGAAGCGCTTTGCCCGAGATTCTTGCGCACATCGGGCGGCGCCGGACATCACAGCGAGGCTGACCCGGTTCGGGATACAGTACCGGGACAGCTGCAAAAAACGCATGCCATGTTTGGCTAGCTTCCTTCGGCAATAGCGGCTGCGAGCAGGTGATTCAGCGCGCAGATGTCTCGGTCTTCTCCCCCCGACTGCGCCAGAGCCAGGTGTGGGAATAAGGCATCGTTTGGTACCGGCCCCATCCTCGCCCGGGTGACTTTCGATTGCTGTACGGGCAGTTTGCGTCCTTCCTGCACCGTGCCCCAGATCTGGATATCCTTGATGCCTGCCGCCGCCACAGTCACCGGGTTTTCCGCCAGCACGGTGAAATTGGCGAGTTTGCCCGGAACGATGCTGCCCACTTCATGTTCGAGTCCCAGTGAGTAGGCGGCATCCAGGGTGACGGCCTTGAGGGCCCCCTCCCGGGTATTGCGTTGGTCGGCGCCGGCCACGCGACCGGACACCATGGTCCGGTTTACCGCCTCGTGCATCAGAAACAGTGGCTGGCCGGGCGCCATGGGCATGTCCGAGTGATAGGAGTAGGAGATACCGGCCCGTTCCACATCGCCCATGCGCACCATGTTGTCAGCCCGCTCAGGTCCCAGGCCGTGTTTGCTGTAGGCGTCCGCCAGTGCTGTCACGTAATAGGGATTGCCGCTGACAATGGCGCCCAGCCGCTTGATACGCTCTACCTGATCCGCCTGTGCAACCGCGAAATGAACGATAACCGTGCGGTGATCGTAGCGCGGGTGGCGGCGCATGTTTGTCTCCAGGGTGTCGAGCACAAGATCGAGCCCGGCGTCACCCGTGACATGGACGTGAATCTGGTAGTCGGCGTCCCAGTAGATGCGAAATGCCTGGGCAAATGTCTCGGGCTCCATGATCCAGTCGCCGTTATGTCCGTCGAGATAGGGCTCACGCAGCTGCATGGCCTGAGAATACACGGCACCGTCGGCAAACAGCTTGATCCGTTTGGGCATGATGCTTGTCATACCCTGACCCCAGCTGAGAGTTTTCTCCGTTTCGCTGATCGCGGTGTCGGGGAATGCAGCGTAGATCGACTTGCCGTCGGGAATGTAGTAGAACCGGAACGGGTTGTCCGGGCGGGAGAGAACCGCGTTCTGCGCCTCCTGCAGCGCTCTGGAATAGAGTCCGCCGGGCTCAGAGCCGAGGGTTACGCCGTTGGCGTGGTAGTACTGCACCACGAATTGCATCCCCTGTTGCACGCGCTTCGGCGTAGCGATGGCCGGAAACACCCTGGGCAGCACCGCGAACATCCCGGCTTCCCGGAAATGGCCATCCTCCAGACTGGTTTGCTGCCTCGCGCTCTCGGGCATAGCTGAGATAAACGCTGCGTCAATGCCAAGTGACTCCAGGGCCTGGCTGTTGAGGATGAATTCGTGCGCGGAGCGGTGCCAGATGATGATGGGCCGCGAACTGCTCACCTTGTCCAGATCGGCCCTCGTCAGTTTGCCGTGAAAGATGGGGTGATATCCCCACGTCACCAGTGTTTCTTGCGGGTCGCCGAGCCTGGCGTTCGCCTCCCCGAGTCGGCTGAGGTATGCCTCGGGGGTCCTTGCCGCCGGTACCGTACCGGAGGGCAGCACCCAGTCCTCGATGGCGATTATTTCCGAATTCATTGTCAAACCACTCAACAGTGGATGATCGTGCTGGGCTATCAGTCCGGGAACGAGTACCTTCCCGGCAAACGTCCGGTCTATCGAATACGGCTGATCACCGGCGGCGGCCTCAAGTTCTGCCAGCGTGCCCACGGCCAGAATGCGGTCACCGACCACGGCCACCGCGCTGGCGCTGGGCCTGTCCGGATCCAGGGTAAGTACCTCTCTGGCCACGTAGATAGTTGCCGGGGGCAGAGCAGGGTGCGAGCCACAGGAGACATCCTGTAGCGTAATACACTCGCTGCGGGCCTGATTGCCCGCCATGCAAACGCCAACGAGGATACCAAGCAGCAGTGGACGGATTTTCATACTCGATTTCCCTATTGTGCGCGGCTGGCAAATCATCCGGGCGGCGGCAGCACCAGTTCTCCGACCTGGAGGCCGCTGATCACCTCTATCAATCCGTTCCCGGCAGGTGCTCCCAGACGGACAAAGCGGCGCTCGACCCCTGTGTCCCGTGCCACCCAGACCACGTCCAGTTGGCCTACCCGGGCGATACGGTCGGCCGGTATCAACAGGCGGGCACGCTCACCCGCCGGAACCTGCAGGCGGGCATACATGCCGGGTAGCAGTATATGGTTCTGGGGCAGAATAGCCCGAACCAGGAAACTGCGCGAGCCGGGATCGGCTGCCGGTACTATTTCCTCAACACGGGCGGCGAGTGCGCGTTGCGCTGCGGGCACTTCCACGTCAAGGACCTGTCCCGCGGTCAGCGACAGGGCCAATTGTTCGCGCACCCATGCCTCCACCCGGAGTGTAAACGGATTGTAGAGTGAAAGCAGTTTCTGGCCCGGGGAAGCGGTATCTCCCGGCTCGGCAAAACGATCCACTATCCGGCCCGCAATGGGCGACCGTATATCCGTGTATTCAACGGATATCTCCGCTTCCGCCAGAGCCTGGCGGGCCGAGCCGAGATCGGCCTCGAGCGCGGCCGCATTGGCCCGGGCCGCATCACGGTCGGCATTGGCTATCAGGCCGCGCTTGTGCAACTCCTCGGCCCGCTCCAGGCTTTTGCGTGCCTCGGTCAGTCTGGCTTCCACCGAGAGTATTTGTTCGCGGGCCTGTTGCGATCGGGCCAGCAGGTCGGTTTTTTCCAGCTGCAGCAGCAACTGGCCCTGCTCTACCAGATCCCCCGAGCGCACAGATATCCCGGTAATGCGCGCCAGCAGGCGCGAGGAGATAATCGTGGTCTCCTTCGCCTCGATCGAAGCAGGTACAGACTCGGTAAACGGCGCGCTAACGTCGATAACGGCCACCGCCCTGCTGATATCGACTGTCGGTGCAGGTTCCAGCGAGGGGGATATCTTCTGGCTGAAATAGCCAGCCATAACCGCGACCAGAATCAGCAGAACGAGGAGCGCGGCGAGGGGCATCAGCAGCCCGCGTAGCTTTGTCATGGACTTGCTTCCTCCTGTATGGGCTGGCCATTTGCCAACCCTTCACCCTCGCTGAACACCAACATGTACACCACCGGGATCACCAGCAGGGTAAGCAGGGTAGAGGCGATGATTCCAAAGATGATCGCCAGCGCCAGCCCGCTGAATACGGGATCCAGGGTGATGATGAGGTTGCCCAGCAAGGTAGTTCCGGCGGTGAGTAACACCGGCCTGGTGCGCACGGAGCCCGCCTGCAGAATGGCTTCATTTACAGTGTATCCGCGACCCCTGGCCTGGCCGATAAACTCCACAAGGATGAGTGAATTACGCACCACGATGCCGGCCAGTGCGATCATGCCTATCATGGCGGTAGCCGTGAACAGTGCGGGATCAGGGGCGCCGCCTATGACGCGCTCGCCAAACTGGTTCATGAGCCAGAAGCCGGGCATGATGCCGATAATAGTGAGGGGAATCGACGACATGATGATCAGCGAGAGGGAGGCCGAGCTGGTCTGCAGGTAGAGCACACCATAAATCGCCAGCAGGGCAAACAGGTAACCCAGTCCCATGTCCCGGAAAACATCCAGGGTCACCTTCCATTCCCCTTCTCCGCCCCAGACCACGCTGGTTCCCGCCGGCAATTGCCAGCTGTCGCCCGCTCCGCTGTGAATATAGGTGCGCTCATCCCAGTGCGGGCCGGCGCGGGGCTCAGCTCCCATGTCAGCGCTCACGTCGGCGATGACCTCCGCCGGCGTGCGGCCATTGAGTTCCGCCATTACATACACCACCGGGCGCAGGTCCTTGTGGTGTATGGCCTGGTCGACGCCATCGCGTTCGAAGCTTCCCAGCTCACCCAGCGGTACCAGGGGTTGTGGGGCTATCTCGAGTCCCTGGTCAGTGCTGGCCTTGGTCACGCCCTGTCGGCCCTTGACCAGCAGTCGCTCGAAATCATGCTCGGAAACCCTGTGTCGCGGATCCAGGCGTATTTCCAGCGGCAGGGGCCTGGTCTCCCGTTCCACTTGCAGGTAGCCGGCCACGTAACCTTCATTCGCCATGGCCAGTGTGCCCGCTATGTCATCGGTCGCGACCCCTGACAGGGCCGCCTTCTGCTTGTCCGCGACAAAGCGCAGGCGTGTCTTCTCATCCTCCACGGTAGAGTCTATCTCCACCACATGGGCCTCCCGTGACAGCCTGTCCATGAGCACGCCGGCCGCCGCTTTCTGGAGCGGGTAAGGGGTCAGGGTATCCCCGTAAATTTCGGCTACCAGGGTGCCCAGTACCGGCGGCCCCGGGGGAACCTCCAGAACCTTGATCCTGACGCCCTCACGGTTCAGGGGCGACAGCAGTTCCCGCAGGCGCAGCACTATGGCATGGGACTGGTGGACTCGTTGCGACTTGTCTACCAGGGTGAGGCGGAGCTCGCCCGTATTCGGAGTCTGGCGCTGGTAGTAGCGCCGCACCATGCCATTGAAATCCATGGGGGAGGGTGTGCCGATGAAGGCGGCGATGGCGAGCACCTCCGGCATGCGGGCCACCTGGTCCGCCACGGTCCTCACGACTCCCGCCGTGTGCTCCAGACTGGCGCTTTCAGGCATGTCGATCAGCACCTGCAGTTCATTTTTATTATCAAATGGCAGCAGTTTCAGTGGAACCGCCCGAAGCAGCGGCAACACCGCCGTTGCAACGAACAGGCCGAGCACCAGCCACAGCAGGGCTTTTGCCCGGGATTTATCCTGCAGCAGCGGAGTCATCACTCGCCGGTAGAGTCCGCCCTGCGCAATGTCCTCTGCATCCTCCGCTGCCCCGCTACCCTCCTTCAGCAGGCGACTGGCAAGCCAGGGGGTGACCAGAAAAGCGACCACTGTGCTGGTTATCACGCTCACCGGTACATTAAACGCCATTGGCGCCATGTAGGGGCCCATCATGCCGGTGATAAAAGCCAGAGGTTGGAAGGCGACAACAATGGTCAGGGAAGACAGAATCAATGGCACACGAATCTCTGCAATAGCCGCTGTAACCCGTTCGTGCAGGGACATGGACGTCCTGCCCATGAACCTGGAAATATTGTCGACCCCTGTGATTGGGTCATCCACCAGCAAGCCCAGCGAGAGAATCAGCGCAAACAGGGTTACGCGGTTAATGGTGTAACCCAGCGCCAGGTCCAGCCCCAGGGTGATCCCGTAACAGATGGGGACTGCCAGACCCACCACCACGGCCGCTCGCCAACCCAGGAATACAGCAATGAACAACACTACCGTGACGACCGCGAAGGCGAGGCTGGTGGTGAGATCATTGACCTTTTCATTGGCCGTAAGGCCATGGTCTCGCAGGACTTCAACCTTCACCTCGGGTGGCAGCAGTTGCCGCTGCAGGCGGGCAATTTCCTCGTGCACTGCCCGCGCTACAGTCACCGCGTTGGACCCGCGCTGCTTGGCTACGGAAATCGCAACCATGGGATGGGAGTCGTTCGCGTGGTTCGCCGCCTCGGAGTTGCTGCGGCGACCGGCGGGGTGTGCGCGGGTGAAATCAATCCAGGTATAGGCGGTGGGCTCCGCCGGGCCGTCCTCGATGCGTGCCACATCGCGCAGGTAAACCGGCACTCCGTCAATCACGTTGACTACCATAGTCTCCAGCTCAGCCACATCGCGAACAAGATCCCCTGACTCCAGCGCAATGGATTCGTTGTTAAAAGCCCAGTTGCCGCCGCTACGCAGCATATTGGACAGGCTAATTGCCAGCACAACATCCGCGGTTGTCGTCCTGCGCGCCCCCATACTTTCCGGGTCGATAAGAATCTTGATCGTTCGGGGTCGCCCGCCGACCACATTTACTTCACTGGTGAGCGGAATACCCTGCAGGGAGGTGGATACTTCCTCGGCCATACGGCGCAAATCGTAGTCACTGTAGCGGTCTTCGTTTTCGCTCCACAATCCCAGCACAAGGATGGGAACATCGTCCACCTCCACCGGGTGCAGTAGCCACTGGCTGACAACCGGTGGCACTCGGTCCTGGTTGGAATAAAGCTTGTTGTAGGTGTTGAGTAGTGACTCCTCGCGGTTCTGTCCCACGTAGAACGCGAGGGTCACGATGGCCTGGCCGCTGGCGGTAGTCGAGTAGACGTGCTCCACCCCCGGGATCTGCGACAGCAGTTTCTCCAGCGGTGTGGTGACCTGTCGTTCCACCTGCCTGGCACCGAGACCAGGCGCCTGTACGAGTACATCCACCATGGGAACCACGATCTGGGGCTCTTCTTCACGCGGGGTATACAGCATGGCGATCGCCCCGGCGGCCAGGCCGAGAACGAAAATCAGTTTGGGTAATCCACCGCCCAGTGCATAGCGAACGAGTCCGTCGATAGCGTTGGTCACTGCTTTCGGATACGACTTCTCAAGATCAGTATTTGACACGGCAGGCTCTGTGCGCATTGCCCGGGATCAGCAGACATGGAGGGCGGCGGCCCCGGGGCTTCCTTACAATTGAAACATTCATGATATTTACTTTTATAGGATCAATGCGCATTTTGCACGGGCTTGGCGGCCATACCCCCACACACGATAAAGAATATCAGGCATCACCTTGATTTGTATCAAGACGTGGGAAAGTACCTTGTAATCAACGGCAAACAAGGTATCACCCGCTCTCGAGTTGCTGCCAAGCCCGCTATCACTGTGCGGTGACACCAGGGGCGACTGTGGTCGTTCCCGGATGTTAGCATTCGGTATCACAGACGAGGCAGAGGGTTTGCAATGAAGCAGTGGAATGGTTGGGGCGATGACCAGAACGATCTTGGCATGGATCTGAGTGCGTCCACCCTGAAGTATCTGCACCAGCTGATTGGCGCTTCCACTCCTTTGCCGGACGCCACGCTGGAGCAGGTTCTGGCACGGGTGCCGGCCTCGCGACTGCCACCCCATGCGCTTGTCAGCCTGGATGCAGAGCAGCGCTTGCGCCATGCCCGGGGCCAGAGCCTGCCGGACTGGCTGGCATTGCGAAGCGGCGAATTTGGCGTATTTCCCGATGCTGTGGCTTTTCCGAAAACCAGCGCTGACGTCCAGGCGCTACTGCAATATGCGCAGCAGCACCAGGCCAGTGTCATACCCTACGGCGGCGGTACCTCGGTTGTCGGGCATATCAACCCCGAGGCAGGCGAACGGCCGACGTTGACCATCGACATGACCGGCATGAACCAGCTTATTGAGCTGGACAGCGAGAGCCAGATCGCCACCTTTGGCGCTGGCGCGACCGGCCCGATGGTGGAATCCCTGCTGGCGGCATCGGGTTACACCCTGGGACATTACCCCCAGTCCTGGGAGCTCTCTACTATCGGTGGCTGGGTGGCGAGCCGCTCCAGTGGCCAGCAGTCCCTGCGTTATGGCCGTATCGAGCAGATGTTTGCCGGGGGGCGCGTCGAGACCCTCAAGGGTACCCTGGAGATACCGACTTTCCCGGCCTCGGCCGCAGGGCCGGATGTGCGTGAAATGTTCATGGGTAGCGAGGGCCGCCTGGGCATAATCACCGAGGTAAAGGTTCGTGTGACACCGGTGGCGGAACACGAGTCCTTCCATGTGATCTTCTTCCCGGACTGGAATGCCGGGCTTGCGGCCGTGCGGGCGATAGCCCAGGGCAAGCTGCAGCTCTCGATGATGCGGCTCAGTAATACCATTGAAACTTTCACCCAGCTCAAGCTTGCCGGCGGGGGCACGGCCGTCAAGCTGCTGGAGAGATATCTGGCCCTGCGCGGGGCGGGCGACAACAAAACGATGTTCACTTTCGGTGTAACCGGTTCGAAGGCCCAGTGCAAATCGGCACTGGCGCTGGTGAAGGACACAGCCAGGCGGCATGGGGGTGTCGGTACGGGCACTGTGCTGGGCAAAAAATGGGAGCATAGTCGCTTTCGCTCTCCCTATTTGCGTCAGGGGCTGTGGGATTCGGGCTTTGTTGTCGATACTATGGAAACCGCCATTGACTGGGTGAGGGTGCCCGGTGCGCCTGCCGTCATCGAAGCCGCTATCTCCGGTGCCTTGGCGGCTGAAAAGGAAGCGGTACATGCCTTCACCCACCTGTCACATATTTATCCCCAGGGCTCCAGCGTGTATACCACCTACATATTCCGCTGCGGCAGCAGTTATGAGGAAACCCATGCCCGGTGGGAAAAGCTGAAGGCGGCGGGCGCCGCGGCAATTGTCAAACTCGGTGGCACTATCAGCCACCAGCACGGCGTAGGCAAGGACCACGCAAAGTACCTGCCGCTTGAGAAAGGTGAGCTGGGCATCGCCGCGATTCAGGGTCTGGTGGACGTTTTTGATCCACAGGGGCATATGAATCCGGGCAAGTTATTGCCGTAGTGCAGACCTATTTCCATAACCAGTAACAGTTTTTACCCAGGGGCATTGGAACAATGAGCAGTAGCCAGCCGACCTTCAATGATCGCAGCGCCTTATGGGCGCAACTGCAACAGGGTGCCCGGCAGTGGGATATGGTGATCGTGGGTGGCGGCATTATCGGCGCCGGTATTTTACGCGAAGCAGCCCGGCGCGGGCTCAGGGCGGTGCTGCTTGAGCAGCGGGATTTCGCCTGGGGCACCTCAAGCCGGTCATCCAAAATGGTACATGGCGGTTTGCGCTATATCCTGCAGGGTGATATCCAGCTGACCCGCGAGTCGCTGCAGGAACGCGAGCGCTTGTTGAAGGAAGCCCCGGGCCTGATCGACCGTATGGGCTATTACTTCACTGTCCGCAAGGGACGGTTTCCCGGCCGTATCTCTTTCAGCCTGCTGCTCGCATTTTACGATCTGATGGCGGGCATTAAAGACCACCACTACCTGAAACGTGGGGACGTGCAGCAACGTTTTCCGGGCATAGAAAGCCAGGGGCTCAGGGGCGCCTGTTATTACACTGACACGGTCACCGATGACGCCCGCCTGGTGCTGCGCATCCTGCAGGAGGCTATTGCGGCCGGTGGTCAGGCGGCCAATTATGTCAAAGTGGAGAACCTGCTCAAGACCGGTGACCGGGTAGACGGTGTGGTGGCAGTCAATACGGAAACCGGGGAACGTGCTTCGATCAAGGCAAAAGCCGTCATAAATGCCACGGGAACCTGGGCGGACCGCTTGCGCAACGAGGTCAATCCGGAAGTCCGGGTCAGGCCCCTGCGCGGCAGCCATCTGGTGCTGGCGCGGTCGAGGCTGCCGGTGCAGGATTGTTTAACCATATTCCATCCCCGTGACAAGCGACCGGTTTTCGCTTTCCCCTGGGAAGGGGCAACGGTGATCGGCACCACCGACCTGGACCACGACCAGGACCCGGATGCGGAAGCCACGATCAGCAGCAGCGAAGTGGATTACCTGCTGGAAGCCGTGGCCGACCAGTTCCCGCAACATGCCATCAGCAGGGATGACATAATTTCGACGTGGTCGGGTGTGCGCCCGGTTATCGGCTCTGACAAGTCAAAGGATCCGTCGAAGGAACGGCGCAATCATGCGGTATGGGTCGACAATGGCCTGGTGACGGTCACCGGCGGCAAGTTGACCACCTTCCGCAAAATAGCGCTCGATGCGATCAATGCCGCAACCGGCACCCTGGGGGAGTTGAAAGTAAGCGAACCCGACGAAGCCGTTTTCAGGATTCCCGCAACAGGCGGCAGCGCGATCGGCACCGCGGACGAACCCTGGGCGCAGCGCCTGGCCGGACGTTATGGAGCCCGCGCCACCGAACTCTTCGATGGCGCCGGAGAAGCCGAGCGAACGAAAATCGACGACACCGAATTCTGCCTTGCGGAATGTCGCTGGGCGGCACGCAACGAGTCAGTAGTACATCTGGATGACCTGCTGCTGCGCCGCACGCGGCTGGGTTCACTGTTGCACCGGGGTGGCGAAGCTATCTTCCCGGCCCTGGAGCGTATCTGTGCGGAGGAATTGCACTGGGATCCTGCAAGGTGGGAGGCGGAACTGGCCCGCTACCGGGAGATCTGGTCCCGGCATTATTACCTGCCGGTCACCTAGGCGCGCACAGGGTCCGGAAACCGCACTATGAACGATAATAAAAACTACCTGCTCGCGATTGATAACGGAACCCAGAGTGTTCGCGCTCTGGTTTTTGACCTGGACGGCCAGCTGCTTGCCAAGAGCAAGGTGGACATTGAGCCTTTCTTTTCCGAGCAGCCGGGCTGGGCGGAACAGCATGTCGAGTATTTCTGGGAAAAATTATGTGAAGCCTGCCAGCAGCTCTGGCCGCAACTGGACTTCCCCCGGTCCGCCATCCGTGCGGTGGCCCTCACCACCCAGCGCGCTACGGTAGTCAATCTTGATCGCGACGGTAAGCCACTGCGTCCCGCCATCGTCTGGCTGGACCAGCGCGAGCAGCACCAGTTGCCCGGCATGGGAGCCTGGGGGCCGGTGCTTTCCCTGGCGGGAGCGGGGGCGGGTGTCCGTTCGTTTCGTTCCCAGGCAGAAGCCAACTGGATCAGGGCACAACAGCCGGAAGTCTGGCAGCAAACGGCCAGGTTCCTGTTATTGTCCGGATACCACAGCTACAAACTCACCGGCAACTATGTCGACTCAGTTGCCAGCCAGGTGGGTTACCTGCCGTTCGACTTCAAGCGCCAGCAGTGGTGCGGTGCGCGGGACTGGAAATGGAAAGCGCTGCCCATAACCCGGCAGCAACTGCCCGAGCTGGTTCCCGCCGGTGGCATACTGGGTTCGATCACCGAACAGGCTGCCCGGGAAACCGGCATACCCGCTGGACTGCAGCTCATCTCCGCGGGTGCCGACAAGGCCTGCGAGGTGCTGGGATCGGGTTGCCTGGCCCCGACCACCGGTAGCCTCAGTTACGGCACCACCGCTACCTACAACACTGTCGACAGTCGCTACCTGGAGATGATCAGGCATGTCCCGGCCTATCCTGCCGCCGTACCTCATTCCTACAATGCTGAGACAATCGTGCAGCGCGGCTACTGGATGGTGAGCTGGTTCAAACAGCAATTCGGGCAGCCCGAGCAGAGCCTCGCAGCGGAGCGTGGGGTGACAGCGGAGGCCTTGTTCGATGAGCTGTTGCAGCAGGTACCCCCGGGTTCAATGGGGCTGGTGCTGCAACCTTACTGGTCTCCAGGTCTGCGCATCCCCGGCCCCGAAGCCAAGGGTTCGATCATCGGCTTTGGCGATATTCACAC
>JAHEBL010000110.1 GCA_024642265.1 Haliea sp.
AGGAACCGGAGTACAGTGGCGGGGCATCGGCCAGGCTGCTGTAGGTGGCCAGTCCCGGGTAGGGCGTCTCGTGTTTGTCGCGGCCGTTTTCCATGGCCTTGCCCAGGGTGGCGCGGATTTCGCGCATCAGCGGCAGGTCCGCCGCAAGGGGCTGGTCCAGACGTTCCAGCACCACCACGCCCTTCCTGCCCTTGAGCACATTACTCAGCTGTGCCCCCGGGAACGGCCGGAACATGGTCAGGTTTACCACCCCCACCTTGATGCGGCGGGTCTCCCGCAGGTAGTCCGCCACGACCTCGGCGCTGGGGATCACACTGCCCTGTCCGACGATAAGGTAATCGGCATCATCGGCCAGGTAGGTGGCCACCGGCCCATACTGGCGACCCGTCAACTGGTGGAACTCGTAAAAGGCCTGCTCGGCCAGCTCGTCGATATGATCGAAAAAGAACGGCCGCTGCGCGGCCACGCTCTGCATGTAGGAATCCTGGTTCTGCACCAGCCCCGACATGAGGGGATTATCCACATCCCAAAGCTCGGGGATGCGACGGCGCATATCCCCGAAAATCATGCGCTGGGCGGGAGTCGGCGTGGCGATGATGTCATCCGGTCGCCCGAGGTACTCGGCGATCAGCTCCCGTTCCGGCACCAGCAGTGACTCGATCAGGTGAGTGGTCAGGAATCCGTCCTGGGCGATGATACCCGGCGTGAGTGCCAACTCGGCGATTCGGTGCGCGATGATATTGAGATCCGCCGCCTGCTGGGCGTTGGCGGCGAACAACTGGAAGAAACCGGTGTCGTCCACGCAGTGGTAATCGTCATGCCCGGCATGCACGTTCAGGGTGGCCTTGGTCATGGCCCGGGCGCCGATGTTGAGCACATAGGTCAGCCGCTTGCCCACCGCGGCATAGAGCGACTCGTGCATATAGGCGATACCCTGGCCCGAGGAAAAATTGGCCGCGCGCAAACCGGTCATGGCCAGCCCGGCAGTCACCGCTGCTGCGGCGTGCTCACCCTCCGGCTCGATGAAGATCAGCGGCCGTCCGGAAACGTTGATGTGCCCCTGGGCGGCGGCTTCCGCCCAGTACTCCCCCATCTGGGTGGATGGCGTGATCGGGTAGGCGCCCGCCGCGTCGCTGGACTCGCGTTCGCACATGATGACCGCGGTATTGCCGTCCATCGCGGCGCGCTGGCCCGGGTACTTGTAGACGGTGTCTGGCTTGCTCATGCTGTGTTTCCTCATTGTCTCGTCGTGCGCTGATCAGCTGTTTGCCGCGGGCCTCAACTGGATGCCTCCGGCAGGGCATCATGGCGCAGAATTTTCCTGCTGGCCGCACCCTTTAATACCCTGTCCTGTTCGTCTATCCACACAATGGCACCGGTGGGGCAACGCTCGATCGGCACCCGGGTCGCATGCGACCGGCTGTAATCGATCACCGGCAGATTGTCGCGCATGCTGATGAGGCCGCCGGGCGCGTCCACCGCGCAGCGTTCGCAGGCGGTACAGGCCACTTCACATGCCGCCAGCACCGCGTCGCCGCGTTCCAGGTTTTTGCAGGCCACCCACAGGCGGTGATCCTCAGTGTGCAGCGAAAACAGATCCTTGGGGCAGATTTCGACGCAATCGCCGCAACCGGTGCATTTCGCGCTGTCAACGACCGGCAGGCCATGGCTGTTCATGCTGATGGCGTCGAATTCACAGGCCCGCTCGCAGTCACCATGTCCCAGGCATCCCCAGAAGCAGTCCTTGCCGCCGCCGGCCACCTGGGCCGCCGCAAGGCAGGATGGCTCCCCGGCGTAGTGGGCCCGATTGCGAGCCACATTGGTACCGCCCGCACAGGCGAGGCGCGCCACGATCCTGATTTCTTCGCCTACCGCGATACCCAGGTAGTCGGCGATAGCCGCGCGGCCCTCGGGGTTACTGACCGAACACTTGCCGGGTGCGACCGCCCCGCCCACCAGGGCCTCCGCGAAAGGACGGCACCCCGGGTAGCCGCAGGCACCGCAATTGGCGTGGGGCAGCATCTCCTCCACGACATCGATCCGCAGGTCCTCTTCGACATGAAGCTTGCGATTGGCCAGAATCAGCGCCGTGGCCAACAGAAACGTCAGCCCGCCCAGCGCCACCACTGCGGTAAGCACCACCATGTCAGAGACAGTCCAGCAATTGCTTGTTCCGGAAGCCGGGTTAAAACCCTATCGGGAAAATTTAGGCGCTCGCCATGGTAGAGTCAAACCACAAGCGGCCCAGGCGAGCGCTACCGGGCATTCACTTGATCAAGCTCAATTTTAGCTCGGGAATCGCCGCGTCGCCCGCAGCGGAAGGCAGGATAAGACCTATCCGGACGGGGTCCTCCCGGTTCGCCGCTATCGCTCCGGTTTTTTGGAATCATCCGGCCTGTGAGCCGACAACCGCAGGCCAATGAGGCTGGCCACCAGCACGGTGGTGTAAAAAACACCGAACACAGCCTCCATATAAGCCAGAAAGCGGGTAACGGGTGCTACGGGTGTGATATCGCCATAGCCGAGCGTGGTCAGCGTTACCATGGAATAGTAGATAGTGCCTTGCAGGTCTTCCTGCCAGTTATTGCCGCGAAGACCCGCAAGGGAACCCGGCAGTATGGCTTCGACCATCAGATACGCAAACCCGAATAACAGGCCGATCAGTATGTAGATACAGATCGAGCCAAAAATCGTGTTAGTGGTAATCTCACCGGTAAACATGACCTGCTGCCAGGCCAGATAGATAGTAAAGCAGATGAACACAAACAAGGTGCCCAGCTGTAACGGGGCAAGCGTGTCGCTCACGAAGTAGCTGTCTGCCGCCATCAGACAAATGACAACCAGTGCGACAAAGATCTTGGGGCCAAACCATTTCGTTTGAACCGGCTGCAGCGACCAGACGGAAATGACCACCATGACCACAAGACTGATGTTTACCAGTATCTTGGCGCCCCGCAGGTTGAGCTGCGAGAACAGCGCGTTAAAAAACTCAAGGGCTACCAGGGCTGCCAACAGCCAAATGAAATTATCCTTACGGCTCGGCTTATGCATCATCCCTCCTGCGCTGAAAACCAATCACCTGCCGACAGGGGATACGCACCAACCCACTGTCGCGAAACAGCTTCAGACCAGCATTGCCCATGCAGCCGAACCGAAAACCATTTCAGCACCACTGCTGCCTCACCGGCCCGTCCCGTTGCCAGACGCATAGCCGGTGTCAATGCCTATCTGCACCTCACGCCTGGGGTAGAAAAAATCCATGAGAGCATCTTCCTGCGCCATGGCGTCCCGGTAACCGCAGTCGATCAGCTCGCGACAGAAAGCGCCTTCGAACAACAGGTAGCTCGCCATGCTGGTGCCGCCGCCGGCGGGAGTTGCACCGGTCATCCTCAGGATGCTGCGCATCGACCGGGGCAGGCTGCCAATATGCCTGGAGACCAGGTCACTGATTTCAATGCTGGGGTTGATACACAGGAAATCCACCATTTTCATGGCGCCGGTGGACGCGTGCGGATTTTCGTTCGCGACCATGCCAACCAGTTCATTGATCCTGGTGACATGTTCCATGTCGTTTTCCAGGGCGTCGATGAAGGCGCTGTTGAACACATGGCCAACCATTTTTGCAAGCGAGGGGGAATGCTGTTCATGTGACTCTGTCGGCGGCCGGTTAGGGTTGCCGCTCACGCCCACTACCAGGATACGTTCCGCCCCGAGATGGATAGCTGAACTGATGGGCGCAACCTGGCGCAAGGCGCCGTCCCCATAGTAACTGTTGCCTATTTTCGTGGCCGGCAGCAGCGTGGGAATTGCCGATGAGGCAAGCAGATGCTTTACATTGAGCCTGGTCGCGACACCGCGACGCCGGGATTGCCGCCATTCGGGCAGCACATTGCCGCCCAGGTCACTCTGGTAGAAGGTCACTGACTCGCCGCTGTCGTAACTGGAGGCCGTGACACCGATAGCATCGAGCAGGCCACCCTGCAGGCGGCGCTCCAGGTCGCTGAAATCGATCACTTTCGAGAGCAGCTCAACCAGAGGTTCGTTATTGAGCAGTGACAGTGGTTTGCGCACACCAATGCCCTGGTGGAACAGGGAGGCAAACAGCCGCAGGACGGCGCCAAACAAATCGCGATAGCCCGCCTTGTACACCTGCTCGACGTGCAGATTACTCCAGATACGCTCCACCTTCTTGACCGCAAGGCGGAAATTATTGGCTGATGCGCCCAGGGCGACGGCGTTCACCGCGCCCGCCGAGGTACCGGTAATAATGGAAAAGGGGTTGTGGGAGCGCTTGGGCAGTAATTCCGCAGCGGCCTTGAGTACGCCCACCTGGTAAGCCGCGCGCGCACCACCTCCGGTAAGAACCAGAGCGGTACGATCTGCCGCAGGTTGATGATTCATCGAGATGCCCTCCCCTGTAAAAACAGCCTACCACAGAGTCCCCGGGGGAAAATCCCGGTCCGGCAATAAGTCCTGTTATTTGTACCCATTCAAAAGATACACAAGCCGGCCAATTGACCGTCTTGCGTATGTTTGAGATGCTCGGGACACCCTGGCGCCGCCGCCTCTGTTTTCAATCGCGGCTGCCGGTCATAAAAATAAATAACAAGAGGGGTACTCCCGATGGGGAAGCATGTGCGGCAATCCGGCACCAAGTGCCTGGCGATCGCCATCGCCGCAGTCTGTGGAACAGGCGGCGTGAATCACGCCCGGGCCCAACTGGAGGAGATAATCGTCACCGCCCAGAAGCGCACCGAGGATATGCAGAACGTGCCGATCGCGATTACCGCCTTCGACGCCGAGGCCATGGACGCGAAGCAGATCACCACGGTACAGGACCTGCGTTTCACCGCACCCAACGTCAGCTACAGCAAGGGAAACTTCACCGGCAGCAATTTCAAGATACGCGGCATCGGCCAGGACCTGGTGGCGGCCACATCCGACGCCGGGGTAGGCATTCATATCAATGACGTACCGCTGCAGGATCCCCGCCTCTACGAAACCGAATATTACGACATAGATCAGCTGGTGGTATTGCGCGGCCCCCAGGGGACACTGTACGGCCGCAATGCCACCGGCGGCGCAGTCAACATGATTACCAATCGGGCCAGTGTGGAGGCGCTGGAGGGTAATATCGAAGGACAGTACGGCAATCACGACACCATGCGGGTGAAGGGCATGGTAAACATACCGCTGGGCGACACCCTGGCGGTGCGCTTTGCCGGTATCAGCCTGCAGCGCGACGGTTATACCAGGAACCTGGTCACAGACAACGACATCGACGACCGGGACCAGTGGTCGCTGCGCGGCTCACTGCAATGGCTGCCTAGCGAGAACACCACGGTCAACTTCATGGCCTCCTACATGGACGAGAACAGCAGCCGCACCCGCAGCCAGAAACAGCTCTGCCACAACGACCCCTCCGCCCTGCTGGGCTGCCTGCCCGACAGGCTGGCGTGGGACGCCGTCAATCCGCTGGCCCAGTTGACGGGAATCATCCCCAGCCGCCTCGGCCCGCTCGGGCCCCAGCCCGGACTGGCCAATGACACCGCCGGGGTTCCGCGCTCGATGCGCAAGGTGAGGGCGGACTCCGACCCCGAATACCAGAGCGACGAAACCCTGATGATCCTGCGCCTGGATCACCAGTTGCAGAGCCACGAGCTCTCGGTCATAACCAGTTATCACGATACGTCCCTGCGCTCCCAGCAGGATTACACCATGAACTCCAGCTCGGTAGAGTTTTTTCCCTCCCCCCTGCTGCAGTCACTGGCCCCGATCACCTACGCCACCTATTTCGCCGATAACAAACTGCCTATCTCCAGACAGTCCAGAACCAACACGGGCATCGTCGGGGGTAATATCGCCGGGCGCAGCAACTCCCTGGACGGCTATGACATCTCCTCTGCAAACACCGAGCAATACACCTTCGAGGCAAACCTGGCGTCAAACCATGACGGTCCGTTCAACTTTATCGGCGGCATATTCGCACTGGATGCGGATATCGATAATGACTACTGGGTGATAGCGAACGGGCTCGACTACTTTTCAGTGGTGCTGCCCGCGGTGCCGGTATCGCTGGGCGGGCTGATCGGGATAGACGGGCTGGGCTGGGTCAGCCCCAGTTTCCACAACACCACCAAGAAGTATGAACTGGAGTCCGCAGCGGCGTTCGGTGAGATTTACTACGCACTGAATGAACAACTGAAGCTCACTGCCGGAGCGCGCTACACCCGCGACAAAAAGACAGTGCACGACGCCGCCTACCTGCTGGATTTCGGCGCCGATGGCCTGCCGATACTGCAGGCCTTTGGCGCCGATGAAGACCTGGCGTTGCTCGCGCCGGAGCGCAGGGACAACATGGAGTGGAAAGAGTGGACCGGGCGGCTGGTGCTGGATTGGGCCCCCGACATGAGCTGGAGCGATGAAACCCTGTTTTACGGCTCCTATTCGCGCGGCTACAAGGGCGGCGGCTTCAATCCCGCCTTCGACCCCAGGGAATTCCCGGACACCGCCCTCACTTTCGAGCCCGAGTTCGTCAATGCCTTCGAGACAGGCACCAAGAACCAGTTGTTCGATAACCGCCTGCAGGCCAACCTCACGGCGTTCTACTACGATTACAAGGACCTGCAGATTTCCCGGGTAATCAACCGTACTTCCTTCAATGAGAACACCGACGCCGAGATATACGGACTGGAGTCGGAATTCCTGTTCGCGCCAGATACCCACTGGCTGTTAAACGCCAACGTGGCGCTGCTGCAGACCGCCATCCGCAATTTCGAGGCGGTAGATACCCGTGACCCCACCCAGGGCAGCAGCGCGGCGACGCTGATCAAGGACAATACCAACGCCTCCAACTGCGTGGTCTTTCACAACGGCGCGCCGGCGCCGGATATGCCCCAGCTCAACGACTGTTCCAACCCGGTCCTTACCAACGGCAGTCCACTGCCCCGACCCTACAACGTGGGCAGCGGCGTGGAAGTGGATCTGGACGGCAATGAGCTTAAGAACTCCCCGTCCACCACGGTCAGCCTGGGTGCGCAATACAACTGGGAGCTGGACCGGGTCAACCTGTCCCTGCGCGTGGATTATTACTGGCAGGATGCGATGTGGGGCCGGGAGTTCAACCGCGACCCCATCGACAGGATCGATTCATTCGATGTGTGGAACGCCCAGGCTACCGTCGCTGCAAGCGACAACAGCTGGTACCTGAAGGCCTATATCAAGAACATTACAGACAGCGACGCCCTCGCCGGGATGTATGTGACGGACCCCTCATCCGGGCTGTTCACCAACGTCTTCCCTATCGAGCCGCGCCTGTACGGCATGACCCTTGGCTATAATTTCTAGAACCCCGCATAAGAGCGAGCTCCGCAAGCCCGAATGAATTCAGACCTGCACTGGAGAGTGCAGTGAGAGGTGAGCCGGGCCTTACGGCATCGGATATATGAGCTTGCTCTCGGCAACGATGCCAGGTTCAACGAGGCGCCGGTCGCTGCCTTGCCACTGGAACAGGTAATTGTTCTTGCCCACCTGGCGCCCATTGGCGTCGACCTTGTAAATACCCAGAAGTGAATTGAACACCATGGTGTGCAACTGGTCGCGGACCGCCGCGTGCTCGGTGCTGCCGGCCAGTCTTACCGCCGCCTCCATCACCTGCCCTCCGCTATAGCCCAGGGCAGCGTAGGCACCCGGGTTGTTGCCGTAGAGCTTGCGGTAGCGGTAGGCAAAGTCCTGGGCGCCCGGCAGGCGAATGCCGCGCAGCCACTGGGTGACTCCTGTCACGCCCTCGGCCTCGCCCTGCAGTTCCTGACCGAATTCAGCCAGAGAGGCGGCCACTCCGAACACCAGCATCCGGGGTTTGACCTGAGCCCGCTGCAGCTCTCGCACCAGGTCGACCCCACCCTCGAGGTAGGCAATAGCCATTATCACATCGGCATTGGCTGAGCCCAGGCGTTTAACCATGGCGGCAATATCTGCGATGCTGGTGGCCGACTCGTCCAGCACCAGCCGGATACCCAGCTCCTGCGCCTTGCTGCGCACACCGGGAACGACGTCGCGGGTAAAGTCGGTATCGCCGTAGACCAGCGCCAGCGTTTGTGCACCCTGGGCGGCGGCCGCTTCCAGAGCGATATCCATATAGCGGGTGGACGGCGTATCAAGCCCCACAATGTTCGCGTAACCCCGGGACCAGATCTCATCAGCCGAGGCGCCGAGTGTCAGCATGGGCATGTCGAACTGTTCCGCCACCTCGCTCGCCGCCATGGTGATGTCTGACGAATAGGGACCGATCAGCAGATCCACCTTGTCTTCCTGGATCAACTTCCTGTAGAGCTGGGCGCTGCGGGCGGGATCGGAACCGTCGTCGTAATGAACGAGTTGCACCGGGCGACCCAGCAATTCGCCGCGGGCGTTCACATCGCCCAGCCACATCTGCAGGCCGCGCAACTGGTTGGTGCCGAACTCCTGCAGAGAGCCGGTCAGGGACTGGGTGGTGCCGATCCTGATGGGTTCGACAGCATAAGCCCCGGCCGCGAGGGTGAGGGCCAGGGTACATAAAGATAAAAGCAGATTACGTATCACAATGGTCCCCGGTTACTTTTCTACGTCAAGTTCGCGCTTGGTGGAGTACAGCCAGCGCACGGTCTGGTATTCAAAAGCAGAACCGGTTTCATAGTACCGGAAGGACGTGTTCTCCCGGGTATCGATACTGTCAAACAGGAAGGCGGTAGCCCGCACTGGCTGGGCGAGCAAGTCGTCCTGGATATAGTTCTGCAACACCAGGTCGGGGAACAGGCCCACACCATCGCGGACGTTGGATGGGCCGAGCAAAGGCAGCACCAGGTAAGGGCCGGTGCCGACTCCCCAGTGGCCGAGAGTCTGGCCGAAATCTTCATCCGGCTTGGGCATACCCATGCTGGTGGCCACATCGATCACCCCGAACAAGCCGATAGTGCTGTTGACCAGCACCCGGCCCGTACTCTGGAAAAACTTGGCGGGACTGGCCTGTAAAATGGAGTTGGCCATGGTGCGCACGTCCCTGAAGTTTTCAAAGAAGTTGTGCACACCGGCGCGGGCGGGCTGGGGCACTACCGCCTTCCATCCCCTCACGACCGGCAGGAACACCCACTGGTCGAAATGGTAGTTGAAGTTGTAGATGCGCTTGTTCATGCCCTCCAAGGGATCGTAGACAGCGGTTACATCCACCGCATCGGCCGGCACAATACGATCGATGGCAAAAACCGGTTCCGGGTATGACGCCTGGGGCTCGACCGTCGGCGTCGTGCTGCAGGCCCCCAGGAACAGGAGTGCCAGCAGGGCAAAGGAGCGAAGGATGAGAGATTTCATCAGTTAGCCCCCTCCGTAAATGTGGCCACCATACGAGCCACGTTGTCGCGGTAGTTTATATTGCCGCAGTGGCCACCGAAGGGGTAAATGGTCGCCCGCTCGCCGAAGACCTCGTTGAAAAACTCGATCTCGCCGGGTTCGAGAATAATATCGTTCTGGTTGTGCATCACGGTAATCTTCGGTGAGTTGCGAAGGTATTCCGCTATCTCTCTCAGGCTGATGGCGCTGATAAACTCGTCCCGTGACATGTCGGGGTAATCCGCTTTGTAATAGGGATAGAAAAAGTCGTGGTAGTAGTCGGTAAAGCCCAGGCGCTCGGTTACCTGGTTATACCTGGTGAGGTTCGCGTAGCGGTCCAGCACCAGACCCTTGGGTTTGACATAGCCGAAATCGGTCATCACGTCCGAGGTAAATACCAGGGAACCCGAGGACAGGCGGAAGGAGACGCCGATCAGGGCCGCCAGTTCCTCGTCCTTGAGATCCATTGCCTTATAGGCCTGGTAGAGAAAATCGCCCCCTATCGCGTCCTGGTCCTTGTATACCTTGCCGAATCCGTGCACCAGCTTGTCAAAAAACAGGTTGAAGTTATCCTCCCCGCCCGGAATGTTTTCCACCATCCGGTCCAGCAGGGAGATGGAGTTGTAGAGCGAAACCGGTGGATTGATCAACAGCACCCGGCGGAAATTGAATGACTTGCGTTCATCGTCCAGCTTGGCGACATAAGCGGAATTGAAGCCCCCGAGACTGTAGCCGGTCAAGTTGAATGAAGTCACCTCGATGTCGCCGTCCAGCCGCTTCCAGATCATCTCCATCGCCCGGTAGAGATCCTCCGCGTCCCTCTCGGCGTGGCCGACCACCCCGGTTGCTGAGGCCGAAGAGACAAAATTGGGAAAGGTGGGGGAAGACAGCGAGATAACGTGAAAACCCGCCTTGTAAAATGCCCGGGCCATGTTCTGGTTCTTGGCGCCATTGAAAGAGGCGCCGGTGCCGGCGATAAGGAAAATGAGCGGCGCCGGGCGCTTCTGCAGTGCTTCGGCGTAGATCATCTCCTGGCCGTACCAGATCACGTCGGGCAACTTGCGCTCGGGAAATATATTGATCCAGCGCTTCTTGAATGGAATATTCTTTGGCAGGTCCGCCTCGTAGCCCTCCGGCGTGCCCACGATCGTTGCTACAAAACGGTCGGTGATAGGATACCCGTAATCCTCTACCGTTGCCTTGGCAGAAGCCAGGGAAGCGAGTAATAGCAGGAGCAGCCCCGCGAGAGCGCGTTGCGGAAATTGATAGATAGTCACATGCAGTCCAGAAATGTCCCCATAGCGAGGTGGCATTCTGTCACGAATTTTTTACCAAATCATCCGTTTTATCGGCGGCAAACAGCTGGGCACCCACTCCGGTCAGGTCGAAACGATCCCGTTCCCTTGATCGAACGGGTGGCGGGAGTTGCTGTGCCGGTTCATATCGGCATTGGCAGGAAGACGGATGAGACCGCATGCACCGATCGGGTCACCGCCCGATCACTCCTGTCCCCGGCAATTCGCGCCATCATCTCCTGCAGGACAATGAGCTTGCCGAACAGGCGTTCGAAGCTCAGGTTGTCTATCACACCCCTGTACTCGTAGGTCACCAGGTAAGGCTCCCCGTTCGGCTTGCGAGTGTGCTTCAGCTTCCACAGCAGTATTTCCACGTTGCCTGCGCTGGTCTGCAGCGCAGCGCCATTGAGCCGGTCGTGGATAAACATCTCCGATTTGAAGCCATACGCCTGGCGCAGCATGCTCCCCAGGCCGACCACCAGCGCAAATACCCGGTCGCCGCGAAACCCGGGATCGAAGGTCAGGTTCATCGCATCAATGCCCTGCCGGCCATCAAGCTCCGGAAAATCCAGCTCCCCCTGGGCCACCCGTAACTGGGCCAGCCGGCCTTCCACTGTCATGCCGGGAATGACCGCCAGCTGGTCAGGATTGCGTTTGTACAGCTTGACCAGCAGTTCACGCACCTCCCTGCGGCTTTCTTCGATAAACTCATCAGCCACCAGGTCGATGTCGGATTTCGC
>JAHEBL010000111.1 GCA_024642265.1 Haliea sp.
TTGATATCCGGAACCTTGGAACAGCCCACGCCCTGGTCTACCCAGCGCACCACGTAACCCAGGATTCCCTGTGCGTTGTTGTCCAGTTCCCGCTGTATCTCCTCCTCGCTGAGACCCGCGGCGCCCTTGAGAGGGATGCTGAGGATGTCGTCCAGCGATGCCCTGGGGCGCTGCATGAGCTCGGCCTGGCGCGCTGCCACATCCACCTGGTGATAGTGGATGGCGTGCAGCGTGGCCGCGGTGGGAGAGGGTACCCAGGCGGTGCTGGCGCCGGCCCGCGGGTGACCGACCTTGTTCGCCATCATGTCTGCCATCAGGTCAGGCATTGCCCACATGCCCTTGCCGATCTGGGCGCGGCCCAGCAGGCCGCAGTGCAGGCCGATGTCCACGTTCCAGTCCTCGTAGGCGTTGATCCAGGGCTCCTGCTTCATCGCGCCCTTGGGTGTCATGGCGCCGGCTTCCATGCTGGTATGGATTTCGTCCCCGGTGCGGTCCAGGAAACCGGTGTTGATGAACACCAGGCGCTCGCGGGCGACCCTGATGCACTCTTTCAGGTTGATCGTGGTGCGGCGCTCCTCGTCCATGATGCCGACCTTTATCGTATTGCGCTCGAGGCCCAGAGCGTCCTCGATGCGTTCGAACAGGGTGCAGGTGAAGGCGACTTCCTCCGGTCCGTGCATTTTGGGCTTCACGATATAGACACTGCCGCGACGGGAATTGCGGTTGACATCGTCGCCTTTTCGCAGGTCATGCAGGGCGATCATGGCGGTGAACATACCGTCCATGATGCCCTCTGGAATCTCCTGCCCCCGGCTGTCGATGATGGCGTCGTTGGTCATCAGGTGACCCACGTTGCGCACGAACATCAGGCTCCTGCCGGGCAATACCAGCTCCCCGCCGGTGGCGGCGGTGAACACCCGGTCGGGGTTCAGGTGACGGGTCAGGCTTTTGCCGCCCTTGTCGAAAGTGTCTGCCAGGTCGCCGCGCATCAGCCCCAGCCAGTTGCGATAGACCACTGCCTTATCCTCGGCGTCCACCGCGGCGACCGAGTCCTCGCAGTCCTGGATCGTGGTCAGGGCGGCCTCCAGCACCAGGTCTTTCACGCCGGCGGGGTCGGTGCTGCCGATCGGGCTGCCCGGGTCAATCTGGATTTCCACGTGCAGGCCATTGTGTCGCAACAGGACGCCGGTGGGGGAATCCGGCTCACCGCTATAGCCGCGGAACTGCTCCGGGTCCGCCAGCGAACTGATGCGGCCATCGTCCAGCACCACCTGCAGTTTTCCCGCCACCACGGTGTAGGACCTGGCCTGACTATGGCTGCCCGTGGACAGGGGGCAGTGGCGGTTGAGGAAGTCCCTGGCGTAGGCAATCACCTTTGCACCGCGCACCGGGTTGTATGGGCCGCTGCGCTGCGCGCCGTCGTCCTCGGAGATCACGTCGGTACCGTACAGGGCATCGTACAGGCTGCCCCAGCGCGCATTCGCGGCGTTCAGGGCGTAGCGGGCGTTCATCACCGGCACCACCAGCTGGGGGCCGGCCAGGGTTGCCACCTCCGGGTCCACATTTTCTGTGGTGATGGCGAAGTCGTCGCCCTCCGGCAGCAGGTAGCCGATCTCCGCCAGGAAGGCCTTGTAGGCGGAGCGGTCATAGCCGGCACCCGGGTTGGCCTGGTGCCAGGCATCTATTTTTGCCTGCAGGTCGTCCCGGATTGCCAGCAGAGTGCGATTGCGCGGCGCCAGCTCATCGACAATGGCTGTCAGTGATTGCCAGAACTGGTCCGGGGCGATACCTGTGCCCGGGGCGATCTCTTCTTCGAGCAAGGCGCAGAGAACAGGGGCAACCTGGAGGCCGCCGCGCTGGATACGGTCAGTCATGGTGAAAGTCCTTTGTGAATTTGATCGGCGGCTAGCGGTGCCCGCGAAAATAACCAGTCTAGGGTCGTGACCTTAATTTAGCTAATTTATCGTTTTTATCATCGCCATTGTGGTCGTGAATGTTTTGGGCGTCTCCACGAGCCCCCTGCGCTCAGGGAGTAGGGGCCTTGTCGTCCAGTTCCCGGGCGGTGTCCGCGATCAGTTTCCGCAGCCACTTGTTGGCCGGGTTGTGTTGTAACAGCGGGCTCCAGGCCATCTTGAGCTCCAGCGGGGGGATCTCCAGCGGCGGGTCCCGCAACACAACCCTCGGGTTGTCGCGCTTCAACTGGGCCGCCCGGGTGGGCAGGGTGACAATCAGGTCGTTTTGTTCTGCCAGCGTCATGGCCGCCTGGTAGTGCCGGGTAAATACCCTGATCTGGCGTTTCTTCCCCAGTTTGTTGAGTGCCAGGTCCACCCAGCCCAGGCGCTGCACGTCATCCGGGTTCACCCCCACGCCAACTCCCATACCGGTTTTACTGACCCAGACGTGGTTGGCCTTGAGGTAGTTGTCCAGGCTGAAATCCTTTAACACTGGGTTTTCCGGGCTCAGCACGCAGGTAAACGTGTCGTTCCACAGGTGTATCTGGTGAAAAGACTGGGGCATGGAGTCGAAGCGGTTGATCACCATGTCCACCTTGCCCCGCTCGACATCCAGGAAGCTCACATCGCTGGGGGTCATGATGTCCAGGGTCAGGCCCGGCGCCAGTGTGCGCAGCTTGCCCAGCACGCTGGGGAACAGCGTGGACTCGGCGTAGTCACTGGCCATGATGCGGAACACCCGGTGCGCGTTGCGGGCATCGAACTCCGAGCGCGGCTGCACCGCCCGGTCGATGCTGGTAAGCACCTCCCGCACGATCGGTTCCAGTTCCAAAGCCCGCTCGGTGGGCGTCATGCCCTCGCTGGTGCGCACCAGCAGCGGGTCGTCGAAAAGTTCCCGCAGTCGGCGCAGGCCATTGCTCATGGCTGGCTGGGACAGGTTGAGCTGGTTGGCCGCCTGGGTGACATTGCGCTCCCGCAGCAACGCGTCCAGGTAAACCAGCAGATTAAGGTCGACACGGTTGATATTCAGGGGTCGCTCCGTATTCACTCAGCGAATGATAAAAGTGATGTCTATTGACTGGGGGAATTATACCCCGCTTGCAGACGCGGTGCACCGTGCTTGTCGTGACATCCAGCCCGTTTCTGAACGGCTGATTAGCGGGATGCGCCGCCCCGGGGTGGCAGGGCCGCGCCAAGGCATTAGAATAGCCAGTAACCCTGACCGGCGCGCGACGCCACTGCCTGGAAATCACCTATGACTGCAATCTCCACCCCTGATCTTACCGATGCCCACCCCGAGGCCTGCGCAATCGAGCTGCAATTCAGCAGCTACGGCCAGGTAAAGCAGTTTGGCGGGCCGGCGGTTACCATCAAGTGCCACGAGGATAACTCGCTGGTCAAGCAGTGTGTGGCCGAGGCGGGCGAGGGGCGGGTGATCGTGGTGGACGGCGGCGGTTCCCTGCGCCGCGCCCTGCTGGGCGATATGCTGGCGGAGCAGGCGGCGACCAATGGCTGGGCCGGGTTGGTGATCAATGGCGCGGTGCGGGACGTGGATGAAATCGCGGCAACCGCAATCGGTGTGCAGGCGCTGGGCCACTGCTCGCGCAAAACCGAAAAACTGGGAATGGGACAGCGGGATGTCCCGATTGCCTTTGGCGGCGCCACCATAGCGCCCGGGGACTATATTTACGCCGACAATAACGGCGTTATCGTCAGCGAATCCCCGCTTCTATAGCAACCGCATCGACAGATCAAGCGCCTTGCAGTCCTTGGTGAGGGCGCCGATGGAGATGTAATCCACGCCGGTCTCGGCGATCGGGCGCAAGGTCTCCGCGGTGACATTGCCCGAGGCCTCCAGTTCTACCCGGCCGGCACTGAGTGCGACGGCACTGGCCATTTGCGCCAGGGAAAAATTGTCCAGCATGACGCGATCACAGCGGGCGGCAAGCGCCTGTTCCAGTTCGTCCAGGTTTTCGACTTCCACTTCCACCGGCTTGCCCGGCGCGAATTGCCTGGCGGCCTGCACCGCCCGAGCGATTCCGCCCGCCGCGTGAATGTGGTTTTCCTTGATCAGGAAGGCGTCGTACAAACCGATGCGGTGGTTGTAACAGCCGCCGCAGCTGACGGCGTACTTCTGGGCGATACGCAGGCCGGGTATGGTCTTGCGGGTATCCAGCAGCCGCACCCCCGTGCCTTTCACCAAACTGGCGTAGCGCTGGCAGATGGTCGCGGTGCCGGACAGCAGCTGCAGGAAGTTGAGAGCAGAGCGCTCGCCGGTCAGCAGCCCGCGAGCGGGGCCGCTCACCGTAAACAGCGGGTCCCCGGCACCGATTGTGTCGCCGTCTTCTGCCTGCCACTCCAGGGTGATGGAGGGGTCCAGCTCGGTAAATACCCGGTCCACCCAGGCGCGTCCGCACAGCACGCCGTTCTCACGGGTAATAACCCGGGCACGGGCTGTGTCGGCGGCGGGAATCAGGGCGGCAGTGATATCACCGCTGCCTACATCCTCGGCCAGCGCAGCGCGCACATTGGCGAGCACTACCTCGTCGCTGGGCTTGATTTTTTCGGGAGCTGGCTGGTTCATAGGGCTGACTTGGCGAAAAAGAGGGCGATTGTAGCAGTTGGCACCCGCGCGTGTTAATCCTCGCCTGCGCGGACGTTGAGTGTACCGGCAGCTTGCGACTATCATGACGCATGGCAACCGAAAGCACAGTCAAGAGGTTCACCCTGGCAAACGGTTGGCTGCAACAGGCGCGCCGGGTACCCTCGCCAAATTTTGGCCCCAGGCCCGGGGACTGTGCGCCGCAGTTACTGGTCATCCACAATATCTCGCTACCGCCGGGACAGTACGGCGGCGATCACATCGAGCGCCTGTTTACCAACTGCCTGGACTGGGACGAGCATCCATTTTTCGATGAGATCAGGGGCGCCGAGGTTTCGGCACACCTCTTGATCCGGCGCTGTGGCGAGCTGGTGCAGTTTGTCGGCCTGGGTGAGCGCGCCTGGCATGCCGGGCAGTCCTGTTTCGCCGGGCAGGACAATTGTAACGATTTCAGTATCGGTATTGAACTGGAGGGAACGGACGATGAAGCTTACACTGAGGTGCAATACCAGGTGCTGGCGGCAGTGACCCGCGCCCTCCTGGACCATTACCACGATATGGATGTGGACCGCATCGTCGGTCACAGCGACATCGCTCCCGGGCGCAAGACGGACCCCGGTGAGGCGTTTGACTGGCACAGATATCGCAGCCTGCTGGCTGCCTCAGGGGAAAAAATATGACGTTTCTTGCAATCATTCTGGCTGTGCTGCTGCTCCAGGCCTGGGGTTCAGCGGAGCGGGTGCACCTCGATGACTGGTTCCGCGGCTGGCAGGCCAGGGAGTCCGGCTGGGGTCTTTCAGGTGCGTTAAACCTCGCGGTGCTGGTGTTGTTACCGGCCGTGCTGGTGGCGCTGCTGCTCGACATGGTGGAGCCTGTGTTGTTCGGCCTGCTGTGGCTGCCCCTGGCGGCCCTGGTGTTGCTCTATTCCTTTGGCAGGGGCGATTTCCAGGCGTCGATGGCGCGTTATCGCGGCCATGCCTACAGCGGCGATTTCGAGGGGGCTTACCTGGCCGCGCGCGAGGAATTCGGCTGGGACGAGTCGCTGGAAGCACCGGATACCGCGCAGGATGTGCATGCGATGATCCAGCGGGCGCTTCTGTACGAGGGTCTGCAGCGCTGGTTCAGCGTATTGTTTTATTTTGTATTGCTGGGGCCGGCTGGCGCCCTGGTCTATCGGCTGATTCAGCTGTGCCGGGACACGTTTGAGCCCGATACGGTTGAACGCTGGCTGTTCCTGCTCGACTGGGTGCCCGCCCGCTTGCTGGCCGCAACCTTTGCTATCACCGGGGATTTTATCGGCAGCAAGAGCACGCTGGTGGCCGGATTGGGCGACAGCGGCATGCAGGCCGGTGCGCTACTGCATCGCGTCGGGGTTGCCGCACTCGGGCCCGAGGCCTCCGTCTCCGCGGGCGATGACAGCGCCTTCGGTCCTGAGGCAGCGGCGCAAAATCGTGAGTTCGATGCGCTGCTGTCCCGCAGCGCCGTATGCTGGATCGTGGTGTTCTCACTGCTGGTGCTGTTGTTTTAACTCAGGGCTATGACACTGGCCGATTCCGGCCAACAGGCGGCAAACTCGCTATCTGCTGCTAAGCTTGGGTGTAGAGAGCCCGGGAGTACGGCTCGAATAAATAACAGGATGTGTCGAGCCCGCCTATGTCGACAAACGCTGATGCCGATCTGACTCTGCCTTCGGTGATACCTGCCTCGTGTCTCAACGACGGAGCGCAGGTGTTGCTGCTGACGGTCATCTTCCACCCCGACCCTTCCCGCATCGGCGAAATGGCGCGGGTTCCCGACCTGCTCGACGCGCCGCCCTGGGTACTGGGGCGACGCAGTCCCGATTTCTCACGCGCCGGCAACGATTCTGCAATTCCCCTGGGCGAACGCGATGTCAGCCGACAGGCGCTGGCGTTGGCCCGACGCGGCGAGCAGTTGATCCTGCGTCGAATGCCCGGGTCCAGTCGTTGCCGGATCGATGGCAGTGAGCTGGACGGTGAGGTCGAGTTCGACCGGGAGCGGTTGCGGCGGGGTGTTGCCATGCTGTTGGGGCATAGCGTGGTGTTGTTGTTGCGGCTCGTCCGCGCTGTGGAGCAGGCAGAAGCCACCCCGGAGCTGGCCGATCTGCGCGGCAGCAGCACCTTCATGAATGAATTGCGGCAGCGGATCGGCCGGGTCGGCAGCAGTGGGCTCGATGTACTCATCCGCGGTGAAACCGGCACCGGCAAGGAGTTGGTGGCCGCGGCAATTCACCGCTTGAGCCCGCGAGGCAACGGCCCGCTCGTCAGTGTCAATATGGCGGCGATCCCACCGGGACTGGCGGCCGCCGCACTGTTTGGCAATGCGCGCGGCGCCTTTACCGGAGCTACCCGCGCCAGCCAGGGTTACTTTGGCCAGGCCCATGGGGGCACCCTGTTTCTCGACGAGATCGGCGATACCCCGGCAGAGGTGCAACCGCAATTGCTGCGAGCTCTGCAGGAACGTGAAGTACAGGCGGTGGGCGGAGCGGTAAGCACGGTCGATGTGCGCGTCATATCGGCCACCGATGCGCCCATCGAGGCGCAGGGCTGCGATTTCAAGGCGGCATTGCGCCACCGGCTCGGGGCCTGCGAGATAAACCTGCTACCCCTGCGGGCGCATCCGGAGGACATTGGCGAGCTATTGCTGCACTTCCTGGCAGTCCGCAGCCAGGAGCTAAAGTGTCCGGGGGTCCTTCCCGGTCCGGCATCTTCGGCACTGGAGATCGCCTCGTGGGCGGAGCTGTTTCACAGTTGCCTGCGTTATGACTGGCCCGGCAATGTGCGCGAGCTTGCCAACTGCGCCAGCCAGCTGGTGGTGGCAGACGCCGGTGGCCGCATCCTGCCCGACGCCATGCGACTGGCGCTGCGGCGCGGTGCCGCCGGCGGTACAGAGCGGCAGGCGGATACGAGGCGCGGTCGCAGGATCCGGGAGATAGACGAGGAGCAGTTTGAAGGTGCACTGCGGGCCAGCGTTTATGAGGTGGCTGATGTTGCGCGCCAGCTGGGCGTCTCACGACAGGCGGTTTACCGGCGCATGGCGGAATCGCCGCGACATCGCCTGGCTGGCCAGGTGCCACAGGCGGAGCTGGAGCAGGCGCTTGCATTGCATGGAGGCAATGCAAGAGCCGCGGCACTGGCGCTGAAAGTTTCGCCCAGCGGTTTGCGCTCGCGCTTGCGCGATTCGGGACTGACGTGGTTTTAGCGATGTGCCGGGGTTGTGCCTGAGTGGCCGGGGATGCAAGGGTGGGTCCCTACCGGATCCTGCGACTGGTCAACCGGGGTGGACAGGGTTCCGTTTACCTGGGTTATGACAAACGCCTGCACCGGCGGGTCGCCATCAAGATCTACCCTCTGCCGGCCGATCGCCGCGCCCGTAAACGCCTGCTCCTGGAGGCGCAGGTGGTGGCGAGCATCCAGAGCCCCAAGGTGGTGCAGATTCACGACGTCATTGAATCCAGCGAACACCTGGCCATGGTGATGGAGTATGTCCCGGGCTGCGACCTGGAGGAATTCCTGCGCTCAGTGCGGCCGTCCCTGGCAAGTGTCCTGACTATTGCGGCAGATATTGCTGGCGCTCTCACCGTGGCCCGCCAGCAACACGTTGTGCACGGGGACCTGAAGGCGGCCAATGTGCTTGTCGGCGCCGGCGGCCGGGTGAAGCTTACCGATTTTGGCATAGCCAGGCGGCCCGATGCCGGGGAACAGACGGCAGCCAGCCTGTCGGCGTTATCGCCCGAGCAATACCTTGGCAAGCCGCTGGATGAGCGCTCCGACCTGTTTGCCCTGGGCTGCCTTCTGTATCGGATGCTGGGCGGCGTACAACCCTTTTTCAAGGACGGGCGGCTCGACCGGCAGGCCTTGCTTACCATGGCGCCCACGCCGTTGCGAGACCTGGTGCCCGCCGATGTCGAGCTGCCGCGGGAACTGTTGGAGCTGGTAGACGCACTGCTGCAGAAGGAGCCCGCGAACAGGCCCTCCAATACGCGCGTGGTGCGCCAGGTCCTGCGGCGCGTCGCCCGCGCAATTCCACTGGCGGCCACCAACAGCCTGCTGGAGGAAGCCCGGCCCTGCTTTCGGCCCGAATCCGCAGAGGATATACCACCTGCCGTGCCCGCCGACCTTGGGCGCGAGGGGCGCTCGGCGCTGGTGGCGGCAGGCCGGGGCGGCGCCGGCGTCTGGCCGGTAATGTTGTCCCGGGCCTGGCGCTGGCCGGTGGGAATCGCCGGGCTCTCCCTGCTCGCGGGTCTGGTCTATTTCCTGCAGCTGCCGGCATCAGAAACGCGGGTGCATATCGAGGCCCCTGTGGTGCGCCTTGCCAGCGGTGCAGAGTTGCCCGGCGAAATTTCCGGTCGCTGGCTGGTGGCAGAGGTCAGCGAGGCGATGCGGGAGCAGGTCGGCCCGCTGTGGGTAAGTGGTCCGGTCGGCGCGACGCCGGTGACGACACTTTATGCTGACCAGTCGAGGCGGGTGCCACAGGGGCCCGCGCCGGAGCAGCTGCGGCTGGACCTGCGCTGCGTCGACCTGCTGTGTGTATTTGCGGTAACCCGTCATTGGCAGGGGCAACAGGCCAACCAGCAGGCTGTACTGTTTCCCGATATGTCTGTGCAGCAGTGGCGCGACATCGTGCACACCACGACCAGGGCCCTCTATCCCTGATGGTATATACGCCTCACCAACCCGGGGTTATACCAGGGCAACTGATGAGGCCAGCAGCAACTGCGAGAAGAAGTACAGGGGGGTTCCCCAGATCCCGTTCCAGCGACTGGGGTGTACAAATCGCTGGCGTGCTACCGCCAGGTCGGACACGGCGAAACCCCAGGCACCGGCGATGATCAATGGCGCGGCGGGTTGCGAGGCGCTCAGGCCCGCACACAGCAACATCCCGGTGATGACCAGGGTGTACAGGGTTACCGGGACTTTCATTTGGGCCGGTACATGGGGCAGTAGCCAGCGCCCCACAAACACCAGCAGGAAAAGCGCCGGTGCCGCGGTGGCAGCCAGACCCACCATGCTGCGCGGCAATTGTGCAAAGGCAAGTGCGTACAGCAGGTGGCCGCAGAGAAACGCCCCCAGCCCACCGAGGAAGCAACGCTCGCTGTCGGGCATCAGCAGCAGGTCGCCAAGCATGCAGAACAGCAGTCCCGCCAGCAGCCAGCCGCCGTAGGTGGATTCGAGAGCGCCCAGTGCCACGGCCAGCCAGACAAAGGCGAGCGCTGCCAGGGGCTTGAACAGGTAGCGGCCCGGGCGATACCCGAGTTGGTCGCAGGTCACCAGTGCGGCGACTGCGGTGACCGAAAGCGCCACGGGCCATTGCATTTGTGCCAGTTGCAGTGTCTCAGTGTTCAAGCTCGAGGATACTCCCGTAAACAGCTTCGTTGTGTGGGGCAGCCACGCCGTGTCGCTGTGCGACGTCGAGCAGGTAACCCGTGATGTATTCAATTTCTGTGGGGCGCCCGGCCAGCACGTCCTGCAACATCGAAGAGCGGTTGGCGGCTGTGGCGTGGATTACCGCCGCCACCTGCCCGGGCAGGTCCGCTGTAACCCCCGCGAAGCCCGCCGCTGCGCTGACCCGCATGATCTCCTCGCACAGGGCCGTCACCCGCGGCGCCAGCTGTGGCGCTGCAAGCTCACCGTTATGGCAGCGCTGCAGTGCCGACAGGGGATTGATTGCACAGTTGATGGCCAGCTTGAGCCACAGCGCCTGGTCGATGGCGGGATCCCAGACAGAGGGATCGACCGCGCGTGACCACTGGTCGAACCACGCAGGAGCCTGCGCACGCCCGACCTGGCCGATGCGCGTCAGCCCCCGGCCGGCGTGGCAGCTGTGATAGCGCTCCAGGCGGTAGGCACCCTCGGTGGTGGTGCCGTAAAAGTATTCCGGGGCCGGGAGTTCGGCGCGCAATTCCTTGTCGAAACCCAGGCCGTTGGCCAGCAGCAGGACCTGGCTGGAGGCATCCAGTCGGTGGGCCACGGACAGCACGGCCGCGTGGACGTCCCGAGCCTTGGTGGTAACCAGCAGGTGGCTGATATGGCCTTGCGCGGACGCCGTGGAAACCGGCAGCTCCAGCCAGTTGCTGACGCCCTCGTACCGCACTCCCACCCGGGCGCAAGTCTCACTGCTGCCGGGGCGCAGCAGCAGGCTGGTGGGGCATCCGCCGCGGCGCAGCGCCCAGGCAAACAGGCACCCCATTGCCCCGGCGCCAAGCACGTGCCAGCGGGCAGGCTTCACGGCTTTGGGCCGGTGCCCGGGATTGTAAACTTACCGCAGCTCATTACTATGTAGACCCTGGCCGCTAATGGAGAGATGCACTATGCCATCATTTGATGTTGTTTCGGAAGTTGACCTGCACCAGCTGACCAACGCGGTGGACCAGGCCGGCAGGATTGTAGCCAATCGCTTCGATTTCAAGGGTGTCCAGGCTTCATTTGAGCGCGAGGAGCGTACCGTTGTGATTACTGCCGAAGCCGAGTTCCAGGTGACCCAGATGGAGGACATGTTGCGCAGCGCACTGATCAAGTGCGACATCGACCCGGGAGCGATGGATAGCGGCGAGCCGGTGACCACCGGCAAGCAGGTCAAGCAAACCGTGGTGCTGCGCCACGGCCTGGACAGTGCGCAGGCCAGGGCTATCGTCAAACAGATCAAGGATGCCAAGCTGAAGGTGCAGACCCAGATCCAGGGTGACCAGGTGCGTGTCAC